>JAQTRJ010000100.1 GCA_028711875.1 bacterium
CAGGGCCATCGGCGGGTGGAGTTTCGTGAGTTTCCGATCCATACCGGAAAGGTACGGCAGACGGCGCGCAAAAGCAAGTATTTCAAGCAGGTTCCATGTGGATTGTTCGCGCAAAGGATTGACTTTCCCCGAGGGAATCGCTACTTTAAAGGATGCATATGATGGATGGTTATCACCCGTAAACCGCCAACTTCGGAGATTGCCCGCTATGCTCGGCAGAGTCCTGGAAGCCGCCGTTCGTTTGAATGTCTATCTTCGTGGTTCCGACGGCCACGTTCGCACGATCACCGCCGACGCGTGGGGATTCAGTCAGGTCACCGGCCATAAGGTACTGGTCGCGCGCGATCAGCGCTCGCAGGTCGTGCACGTTTTGGGCCGCGTCGTCCGCCGCTCGGAGATTCCGCAGGAAGACCTGCCGCTCACCATGCGCGCCCGCGTGGTCGAAGAGAGCGTGACCTCGTCCGGCCGCTCGGAGTGGGAATTCTACCTCGAAGAAGTGGACACCGCCACCAAGCACGCCGTTCTGCGCGGCCCGCTGATCGAACCGTCGGCGATAGTAGGAGGTGGAATCCGGCTCTGAGAAAAAATGAGAAATAAGAAATGAGAAATTAGAAATGACGGCAGCGAAAGATACTCTGACGCGGCGACGCGATCTGGGAGTGAGGACGCAAGCTTATGCGCTGCGAATCATCCGCTTGTATCAGGCGCTTCCCAAGACCGGTGTGGGCGGTGTATTAGGCAAACAGCTTCTGCGGTCGGGGACTTCCGTGGGTGCGCATGTGGCGGAATCGGGCCGCGCCAAGTCGCGGGCTGACTTCACCTGCAAGATTGACGGAGCCATGCAGGAACTCGAGGAGACGCTCTACTGGATGGAGTTATTGGCAGAAGCAGGGGTCATCAAGATCGAAAAACTGTCTGGCCTCATGGACGAGTCAAACGAGCTTATGGCAATCTTCGTCTCCATGGCCAAGAAGACCCGCGCCAAGTAGTTCGGTCTCTTTCTCATTTCTCATTTCTGATTTTCTTCCAGTACTTTTTAACGAACCCAACCCCAACTCTGTCCCATGAAAGGTGTCATTCTCGCCGGCGGTCTCGGCACGCGGCTGCTGCCCTTGACCAAGATCACCAACAAGCATCTGCTGCCGATTTACAATCAGCCGATGATCTATTACCCGATCCAGACGCTCGTCCGGGCCGGGATTGACGAAATCGTGCTGGTCACCGGCGGCCACTACGCAGGCGATTTCCTGAATCTGCTCGGCAACGGCAAAGACTTCGGCCTGCGCTTCATCAACTATGCCTATCAGGAAGGCGAAGGCGGCATCGCCGACGCGCTCCGCCTGGCCCGCATCTACACCGGGCTTGACCGGATCGTGGTCATCCTCGGCGACAACCTGCTGGAAAAGGACATAGGGCAGTACGTCCGCAAGTTTGAGCAGCAGGAGAGCGGCGCGAAAATTCTGCTCAAGGAAGTGCCCGATCCGCACCGTTTCGGCGTGGCCGAGGTGGACGAGCAGGGGCGCGTCGTCAACATCGTCGAGAAACCCAAGCGGCCGAAAACCAATCTGGCCGTGACCGGCGTCTATATGTACGACGCGCACGTCTACGATCTCATCAACACGCTCCGTCCGTCGGAGCGCGGCGAACTCGAAATCACCGACGTGAACAACGCCTACATTCGCAAGGGCCAGCTCACCTCCGACGTCATTGACGGCTGGTGGACTGACGCGGGCACCTTCACGTCCCTCTATCGCGCCGCCCGCCTCGTCGCCGAAAAAGTCGAACCGAAACTCAAGGATCACTGGTACTGACGGAAACGATGAACGATGAGCGATGAGCGATGAATAATTTTCGCGGCGGCAGGCGTCTTCTGTTTTCGCCTGCCCCGCTCACGAAACGATAGGCGATGAGCGATGAAGGATGAAACGTTGTGGTAGGGGCCGATTCATCGCGCCTGCTTCGCCGAGCAGGGACTGTGTCCCTGCCGGAATTTCGCCGTAGCGCCGCATGGATATGCGCTCTACCCGCCGAGGCACGCGTCCCCGCGTGCTCAAAAGTGAACAACCATCTCATGCCCCTGGGTCGGGCCTCCGGCCCGACATGCTGTGAGTCGGGGCAGAGCCCCGACCCAAGGGAGAATTTTTCGCGGCGGCAGTCGCTTGCGCCTGCCCCGCTGGCTTGATGAACGATGAAGCGGCGCGGGGTAGTGGCCGATTCATCGCGCCCGCTTCGCCGAGCAGGGACTGTGTCCCTGCCGGAATTTCGCCGTAGCGCCGCATGGATATGCGCTCTACCCGCCGAGGCACGCGTCCCCGCGTGCCCGGAACACAATAATCGCCGCGGCGTGACGAATTAAAGAAAACTAGCGGCGGTCTCCGACCGTCGGGAGATTCCGCCGTTGTCGGTCTCCAGACCGGCAATGGCAGGATGTTTGGGCACGGGTCGGATGCAATCCTTCACTGCGTTCAGGACCCGACACCGCATATCACGCACGCGCCGTAGCGACACAATTCATTGTGTCCACTCTCCGAATCAAACCCGGTCCACATAGAATAAGGGTGGCGCCATGAACGAACGATTTCCGCAGCTGTTCTGGGGACTGGCGGTGGTCACCATCGGTCTGGTGATCGTCGGATTTCAGACGACGTCGGCGATCAAGGCGGTCAAGCGCACCGCCGACGTGATGACGGTCACCGGCTCGGCCCGGCAGACCGTGCAGTCCGATCTCGTGCAATGGGGTGCTTCCGTCTATGCCAATGAAATGACCATGCAGGAAGGCTATGCCCGGCTGGAAGGCTACCGCACGCGGATCAAGGCTTTTCTGCGCGAGCGGCGCGTGCCTGAAAGCGACATCGTGTTTTCCGGCGTCACCCAGCGCGACATGGTGGAACGCACGCCCAAGCGAAAAAGCACGGGGGAGACGGAATACGAATCGAAATTCCTCGGCTATCAGCTCACGCAGCGGTTCGACATCCAATCGCCGCAGGTGGATTCCATCGCCGCCATCGCCCGCGACATCACGAGGCTTATCGGCGAAGGCATGCCGCTGAACAGTGAGCCGCCGCGCTACTATTACACCAAGCTGAACGATCTGCGTGTGGCCCTGCTCGGCGAAGCGACAAAAGATGCGCGGCTGCGGGCGGAAACCATCAGCGGCGCGGCGGGCGGAAGCCTCGGCAAGCTGCGCAGCGCGCGCATGGGCGTGTTTCAGGTCACCGCTCCCAATTCGCGCGACGTCAGCGACTACGGCATCTACGACACCTCGACCATCGAGAAGGACGTGAACGCGGTCGTGACCGCTACGTTCTCTCTGGAATAAGCGCCACGGATTTTCGCACAAGGAGTTCGCCATGAGCGACAACGGACACTCCCGTCATCGGGATCTCGATTGGGGTCTCATGATTATCGGCATCGCCATCGTGGCGGCGGCGGTGATTCTGGGCGGCGCGCTGGTGCGGATGAAACGCGCGGGCGACACGATCAGCGTCACCGGCTCGGCCAAGCGCGAAATCGTCTCCGATCTCGTGCTCTGGCGCGCCACCATCACGGCTCAGCGGCCGACGATGAAGGAAGCGTACGCCGAGATTAAATCGCAGACCGAGCGCGTGAGAAAATTCCTCAAAGACAATCGCGTGCCCGACGGCGAAGTCACTTTCCGCGCGCTGCAGACCAGTCAGGTGGACGAATACAACGAGCGCGGCATGCAGACCGGCCGCGTGCTCGGCTATCGCATGGAGCAGCCGTTCGAGGTGAGTTCTGCTCGCGTGGACAGCATCACCGCGCTCTCCGTGCGTGCGGGCGACCTCGCGAGTGAGAATATCACGATGTGGTCGAATCCGCCGGAGTATCTGTTCACCGGACTCGCCGCGCTGCGGATCGAGATGCTCGGCGAAGCCACGAAGGACGCGACCGCGCGGGCGACGCAAATCGCCGAAGCCTCGGGCGGAAAACTGGGGCCGGTACGCAGCGCGCAGATGGGTGTGTTTCAGATCACCACCCGCAACTCGACCGCCGTCTCCGACTGGGGCTTCTACGACACCACGACCAAAGAGAAAGACATCACCGCCGTTGTTCGTTTGAGCTATGCTCTGCGGTAGCCGCGCACGGCTGTGCGAAATGATAACGACGGTCGGAGACCGCCGCTAGTTTTCAGAATATGTACCACTAATTTGCGAAATGCACCGCCTCCTCATCACCGGACACAAGGGCATGCTCGGCCGCGAGCTGGTTTCGCAGGCGAAGAAGCTCGGGCACGAAGTCATAGGGCTTGATCTTCCCGAGTGCGATCTTGCGGATCGCCGCAACGCCGAACATGCGATCCTCGAAGCGGAGCCTGATCTGATTCTGCACGCCGCCGCGTTCGCACAGGTGGATCGCTGTGAAACGGAAAGCGATCTTGCCTTTCGGGTCAACGCCACCGGAACTCAGAACGTCTGCCTTGCCGCGCAGGCTTTGAATGCGCCGCTGCTCTACGTATCCACCGATTATGTTTTCGACGGCACGAAGAACGAACCCTATGACGAGTGGGATGCGGGCAGTCCCGTGTCGGTTTACGGAAAATCCAAGTATGCGGGTGAATGTTTCGTGCGCGATCTGTGTGCGAAGCATTTCATCGTCCGCACCTCGTGGCTTTGTGGTCATGGCGGCGCGAACTTTGTCGAGACGATTTTGAAACTCGCTTCCGAGCGCGACGAGCTCAAAGTCGTGAACGATCAGCACGGCAGCCCGACGTTCGTGAATGATCTTGCTCCGGAACTTGTGCGTTTGCTTGCGAGCGGAGCCTTCGGCACGTATCATATCACGAATCAGGGCAGCACGACGTGGTTCGATTTCGCGCGAAAGATTGTTGAGCTATCCGGATCGAAAACCCGAGTCACTCCCTGCACGACGGAAGAGTTTCCCCGTCCCGCGACGCGTCCGAAAAACTCGCGCCTGTCCCCGCGGCTCTACACGAATGCCATCGGCAACAAAATGCCCGCGTGGCAGGATGGATTGCAGAAATACCTCAGCGAGCGGTATGGACACGACATGTCGTGCCCATCGCCAGTCATTCCGACGAGGCAAAATCTGGAATATCCAATAGTTGTATATTGAATCACGTGTCGCTAAGCAAATCAAGCACGCTCTTTTCTCTTCTAATTGTACCGGTTTTTCTTTTACCGGTTAAAATCATGGCTTCGGAAAGGTCAGACGTTGCGGATTCTTCACGCATTAACACCGCACGATATGATTCTATACCACGTTCTTATGGAGCTAACGACGGGCAAGTTGTATGGAAAAGCGGAAAGCGGAAACCACGCACCTCGTGGTTGACGAGCATAGAAACACTCTGGCCTCGTGACCGGCAAGAAGAGGATTCTTGGTGGTGGCATACCGGCGCAGATGCGGTTCTCTACAACATCAACATCGCACACTGCTGGCGATGGCAATATGGTCTTGAGGTGCAGCTTGGCATCACGTTGGTTGATGCCGCTGAAACGTACAAAGAGGAGTTCTACTTCAGTCCTTCAAGCCGGAGTCAGGCTTTCGGTTTGTCATTTGGTCCAACATTATATTGGACAGTGATCGAGTGGTGGCGGCTTGGAGTAATTGTAGACTTTGTTCCGCAGATCATGTTTTCTTATCGCGAGTTCCCGCACGGCGGTACATGGATCAATTTTTTCGGTCGCAACAGCATCGGTGCTGCCTGCGAACTTAGTAGGAAGTACTCCATTGAAGTGACACATCGTTGGGGGCACGTTTCCAATGCTGATGTCTCGAATAATCCGGGCTGGGACGGCGAAGGAACCTATTTGGGCATTCGTCGGCAGGTGAACTGGAGAAATGATCAATGACGAACCCGATGATTAGGGTATTGATCGCAGGGGTAATTGATGCGAATGCACTGATTCGAGGATTTTGAGGACTTTTCAGGGAATGCAAATAGATGGCAGGGAGAAACTCTGCTCGGCGATACAAGGAGACCCATGATTCACGGCGTTGCGACACACAAACTCCGGCTCATTCCCGATGAGCGCGGACGACTGATGGAAATTCTGCGCAAGGACTGGGAGTACTACAAGCCCATCGCGCAGGTCTATATGACCACCAACTACCCCGGCGTGGTCAAGGCCTGGCACTATCACACCAAGCAGTGGGATCAGGTGGCCTGCGTCAAGGGCATGGTCAAGCTCGCGCTCTACGACGGACGCGAGGATTCGCCCACCCACGGTCAGGTCAACGAATTTTTCCTCGGCGAACACAATCCCATGCTGGTCCAGATTCCGCCCGGCGTCTACCACGGCTGGAAGTGCGTTTCCGAGGGCGAATCGGTGATGGTCAACTGCCCGACCGAACTCTACGACTACGAACATCCCGACGAACATCGCGCGCCCTACAACGACCCGCGCATCCCCTACGACTGGGAGATTCAGTTCAAATGAGAAACGAGAAATTTGAAATGAGAAAAGCTGTCGGATTGTATTCCGCTTTCTCATTTCTCATTTCTGCCTTCTGATTTTCTTCCCATGCCCGACCCCGACCCTCACATATCCAGCGGCCTGTCCAACGACGATATCGAGAAAAAAACGTGGGACTGGTTCGTGCGCGCCGTCTCGCAGGAGTTCGGCCCGGCTCACTATCAGGTGGTCTATCCACCCGACAGCGGACTCTGGCCGGACGTGATCGCCGTGCGCGCGCATGATCGGGTCGGATTCGAAATCACCTCGCCGCTGCGCCCCGAGGACGTGGTGAAAAAAACGAATCATCCGAGCGATGACGACGACGGATCGTCGCTGCAGGCGCGGCTTGAGCGGCGGGTCATGGAAGCGGTCAAGCGCAAAATCAAAAAGTACGGCAGCAAGCCGTCGAATGTTCCGCTCGGCCTGCTGGTCACGCTCGCGCATCCGTCGAGTTTGAAATTCTCATCGTCCGAAACCAACCTCGCGCATCTCTCGCAGGTGGTCAAGAGCCGTTTGGGTCATCTCATTCATCAGCCGATTGACGCGGTTTACCTCGTCGGCCCCGGCCCGCACGCGCATCTGCTCTGGCGGCGGCGCGGCGCGAAATGGAAAAAACTTTTCCCCGAACTGAATGCCCTCGCTGAAAGAGCTTAACGCGCGGAGCTGGGACGACCGGCTCGCAGCGCGCGCCCACACCTACACGCTGGACGGCCGTTTCCGGTTCGCCTGCGACCGCCTGCTTCTGCACAAGCCCAAACGCTGGCTCGACATCGGCACCGGCAACGGTTTTTTGCCGAACGCGATGCGCGGGCAACTGAGCGGCGTGCACATCGCTGGAACGGATTTCGCCGAAAACGCTCTCGTCGCGGCCAATGACGCGCTCGACGAAAAAGCTTTGAATGATCTCGATCAAGACGACCTTCCCTTCGCGGCGGAGTCGT
>JAQTRJ010000101.1 GCA_028711875.1 bacterium
GCCGCTGTCATGACCGAAAAGGTCACGGCGGCCATTGAAGAGATTGCCCACAAGGCCACCCTCCCCGGCTTTCGTCCCGGACACATTCCCCGCAAGGTCATCACTCAGCGCTTCGGCAATTCCATCACCTCGGATGCCGTCACCGAAACGTTGCAGGAGGCCTATCGCGAGGCGCTCGCTCAGTCTAATCTGGACACTGTCTCGCCCGGCGAAATGACGGATGTTCAATATGAACAAGGAAATCCGCTGACCTTCTTGGTGAAAATCGAGGTTGCTCCTGAGTTTGAGCTCCCCGATCTAAAAGAAATTTCTGTGGAGTTGCAGCAGCCCAGCGTGGAGGACTCGGACCTGGAGGAGTCTCTGGACAGCCTGCGCGAATCTCACGCGGTTCTGACTCCCATCGAAGAGCCGGCCGCGCGCGACTGCGTTATCACCGCCGACCTGCAGGAACTCGATCAGTCGGGTCTGCCCATCGTCGGTCGCATTCGCCGCGATCTGGAACTCGATTTGTCTCGCCCCAGCCTCGGCGAAGAGTTCATCGGCAAGGTCGTTGGGCTAACCGCGGGTCAGACAGCCCAGATCGAAATTCCCGCGTCCCCATCTGGGGAAGGCGAAAAGGCGGTCACCCGTTATCAGGTCACGGTTCAGAACGTCCGGCGGAAGGAACTGCCGCCGCTGGATGACGACTTTGCCCGTGCGGTCAATGCTCGCCTGGACAGTCTCGATGCCCTCCGCGAGGATCTGCGGAAATATCTCGAAGCGCGTGCCATCCACGAAGCCCGCGAGCGCATGTTCCGCACGGTCGTGGACGTGCTGCTGCGCAAGGTGGATTTCCCAGTCCCCCCGCGCATGCTCGAGGGTTACCTTGACCGCCTCGTAGAGGACGGCAATCGCAACCGGAAGAAGAAGGCCGACGAGGACGAGGTCAAGCGCTTCAAGGAGGAGTACCACGCGCAGGCGGTGTGGAATTTGCGTTGGTATCTCATGCGCAAAAGGATCATCGCCGACCGCGCGCTCGAGGTGACCGATGAGGACTACACGGCCGAGACCGAGCATCTGGCGCAGATTGACGGAAAATCCCCGGCCGAATTCCGCCGCAAACTGACCGAAGAGCAGGCGGACCGCGTCCGCGAAGACCTGCTCGAGCGTAAAGTCCTCGCGCTGATCCATTCCGAAGTGCAGACCATTCCTCGCCCCGTGTCGCTCGCGGAGTTCGAGGGCCGCACTCCCGGACGCGTCGTAACCGCCTGACGTTCCCGCCTTGGCATAAGGGGGGATCAAGGGGGGGGTAACATTTCCGCCGAGCCGGGTTCAGCGCGACAAACATCCCGGTGCTGACTCTCCAGAGTCACCCTTTCCCGCGCGCAACCCGGCTGGAATCATTGACAGTTGACAAACTCGGCAATTCACATTCAGGAGATACCGCACGCATGGCTCTCATTCCGATGGTCATCGAGCACACGGGTCGCGGCGAACGCGCCTACGACATCTATTCCCGTCTGCTCAAGGAACGTATCATCTTCATCGGCTCGCCCATTGACGATCACATCGCCAGTCTCGTCATCGCCCAGCTCATTTTTCTGGCCGCTGAAGATCCCGAAAAGGACATCAGTCTCTACGTCAACAGCCCCGGCGGCATCGTCACCAGCGGCTTGGCCATTTATGACACGATCCAGCACGTTCGTCCCGACGTCGCCACTATCTGCATCGGACAGGCCGCTTCGATGGGCGCGTTTCTGCTCGCCGCTGGCGCGCCCGGCAAGCGCAGCGCCCTTCCCAATTCGCGAATTATGATCCACCAGCCCGCCGGCGGCGCGCAGGGTCAGGCCACCGACATTGATATTCAGGCCAAGGAGATCATCAAGATCCGCGCCCGGCTGAACGAGTTACTGGCAGGACACACCGGGCAGCCGCTGGACAAGATCGAGAAGGACACCGACCGCAACTATTTCATGTCCGCGCAGGAAGCCAAAGAGTACGGCATCATTGACGAGATCATCTTCCCGCGCACGGCCAAGTCGAAAGAGGAGTCCAAAGGCTCGTGACCGATACGGAACAACCAATCCACGAGCAGTTCTGCTCCTTCTGCGGCCGCAACGAGCGGGAGGTTAGCACGCTCATCCATCACCGCGACCACAGCGGCGTGGCCATCTGCGATCAGTGCGTCGAAAACGCGCACCAGATCGTTGCCCTCGCTCGCAGCGGACGCAAGCCGCTCCCGCTCGAAAAAATTCCCATCCCGTCCGAGATCAAGCGCCAGCTCGATGAATACGTCATCTCGCAGGAACACGCCAAGCGCGTCATCAGCGTCGCCGTTTACAATCATTACAAGCGGATGACCTCGGACAATCTCGGTGTCGAGGTCGAGCTGGAAAAATCCAACATCCTGCTCATCGGTCCCACCGGCATCGGCAAGACTCTGCTTGCCCAGACGCTCGCCCGTTTCCTGCAGGTGCCGTTCGCCATCGCCGACGCCACGACGCTGACCGAAGCCGGCTATGTCGGTGAAGACGTCGAGAACGTGCTCGTCCGTCTCTTGCAGGCGGCCGACTACGACCTCGCCCGCGCCGAAATGGGCATCGTCTACATTGACGAACTCGACAAGATCGCCCGCAAGGACACCAACGTCTCGATCACCCGCGATGTCTCCGGCGAAGGCGTGCAGCAGGCGCTGCTGAAAATTCTCGAAGGCACCGTCGCTTCGCTGCCGCCGCAGGGCGGACGCAAGCATCCCGAACAGAAGCTCGTGCAGATGAACACCAAGAACGTGCTCTTCATCTGCGGCGGAGCCTTCGAAGGTCTCGATAAAATCGTCGCCGCACGCGTCAACACCCGCGTTATGGGCTTCGGCGCGAAGGACGAACAGCGGAAAAATCTCGCCGAAGTGCTGCACCGCGTCAGTTTCGAAGACCTTCACAAATTCGGCCTGATTCCCGAACTCATCGGCCGTCTTCCCGTCGTCTCCGTGCTCGATCCGCTGACCGACGACGCGCTGATGCAGATTCTCACTCAGCCTAAGAACGCGCTCATCAAACAGTACGCGCGTCTGTTCGAGATGGAGGGCGTGCGGCTGACCTTCGACGACGAAGCGCTTGCCAAAATCATCGAACTCGCCCAGCAGCGTAAAACCGGCGCGCGCGCACTGCGTTCCATCGTTGAGGAAGCGCTTACCGACATCTTGTTCGACATTCCCGGCCGCAAGGATATCGAGGAAGTTGTCGTCACCGCGGCGGTGATTGAAGGCCGCGAACCGGCGCGCCTTGTCCCCGTCCAGAAACGAAAAAGCGCGTAGCCCATTCAGACCATCGCCGGATTCTGACTTCCTTCGGATGCAAAGTGACGGCGGCCTGCCGTCACTTCTCTTCTTGGAGAGGTAGTGACACAGCTTGCTGTGTCTGTTGCGGTGCATCGTGTCGGGTCGGGGCCGATTTATCGCGCCCTCTTCCGTAGCGCCGCATTGCCATGCGCTTCCGTAGTGACACAGCTTGCTGTGTCTGTTGCCGTGACACGATTCATCGTGTCTCTTAGATCATCGCCGAGCAGGGACTGTGTCCACAAGCTTCGCCGAGCAGGGACTGTGTCCCTGCCGGAATCTCGCCGACCTCGTTTCGCCTTCGCCTCATGCGACTCCGCTGCTTCATTGTCTTGATCTGCGGCGCGGCGCTCGCGCTCGCTTTGCAAGCCGTTGCCGCTCCGCTGGAATCTCCGTCTGCGCGCGCCGTGACGGACAGCGCCGACGTGCGTCTCGACAAGGGCGTCGAGTTCCTCCGTTCCACGGAATATCTTTCCTTCTTTCGCGCGCTCACCCCGCACGCGATCCTCGCCGCTGAATCCCGATGGAAAACCGATTGGCAAACGCCTGAAAGCGGAACCGACCGCATCCGTCAGGATGGCCGCTGGTATGTCGGTGCGGAGCGCGCGGTGCGCCGCGAAACCGCCCTCTGGATCGCCGCCTCCGGCGAACACTTCGACGATCGCCCGTATCGTGCTCCGTCCGGTTCCTCGTCCCTGTATGATCTCGCGCCGCGTTCGCCGGAGCTGCAGCAATCGCCCTTGCTGTCCCTGTCGCAAGCGACCACCGCGGTTCGCATTCTGCGCTCGGCGGCCGGAGTCACGGCGCGCCCGTGGCTGCCGCTCACGCTCAGTGTGGGCGCCGGACCGATGGAGGATCGTCGAATCGGTTCCGTCCGCTCGGGCATCGGCCTGTGGAGCGACGCCCGCGTCGAACGCTGGGAGCTTTCCGGCTTCGATCAATCGTTCGCTCTTGACTATAATCGCGAAACTCCGCGCGATCACCGCAATGAGGACGTCGCCGGACGCTACTCGATTTTCCGTGAGTTTTTTCAAGGGAATTCCAATCGCACCGAGCTCGCCGCCGATTGGATCGGCCGCGACGTCTATCTGTCTCCCCTCGGCAACACCGCCCGTCGTGTCGAGCGCCACTATACGATTCGCGACGCGTTCGCCTTCGGTGTCACTCGCGGTGTGCGCGCGGAAATGAGCGGCGAAATCCTGAGCGAGAAAACCGAGCAATCGCAGTCCAATGCCGCTTCGGCGTCCCTCGAGGAAAATCAAGCCGGCTTCCAAACGGCGTTCGATCTTGAGCGCGGCCGCGCCATCGGCCGGATCGAGATGGGAATCCGTGGCGTGTCGCAAACGATTCGCGGCGAAATCTTGCAGGGACGAAAGACTCACCTGAACACTCGGGTTCGTCTCCCCGCCCCGTGGCGTTCGCAGGCTGCGCTCCGGCTTGGCGTTGAAAAATATGCGCTCGATACGCGCAGCGAAAGCAACGACGACGACCGCGACGAACTCCGATACGTCGCCGAAATCGGCTGGGCAAAGACGCTGCTGCCCGCGCTGCGCGCCGAATGGCACGGCGCGGCGCACCTCGATCATCTGGTCTACCTGTTCAGCCGGAACAGCGCCAACAATCGCTGGTCGCGCTACTTTCAGCTTGGCACCGCGCTGCGCCATCGCCCGTCGCGCGATGTCCAGCACGTCTTCCGCGCCGTCGTATCCGCTACCTATTACGACTACGATTTCGAAACCGATCCGCGCACCACGCGCTCGACGGTCTATCGCCGTCTCGTGTTCAGCGACAGCGCGGCGGTTGCGCTCTCCGATTGCTGGTCGCTCGCCGGCCGTTTCGGTTGGCAGGAAGAGGAGTTCGGCCGTCTCTATTGGGATAGTTTCGAGGAAGAGCGCAGCGATCGGATTTGCTCGCTGAACGGCGCGCTCGAAATCGCGCTCCGTGTCCGCACTTTCTGGCGGGCCGCCGCCGGCGCGCTCTGGGATTCGCGGCTCGGCAAGCGCTTTCCCGAATCGTCCGACGGTGACGTGACGATCTTTCAGGACTTGCAGTCATACGGCCCGACGCTGAGGGTGGAATACGGACGCGTCGGACACGTTACGTTCTCGCTGATCAGCCGTGCGCTCCGGCAGCTTCAGCTCGATCGCGAAGACCGCTGGATCATCACCGGCGAAGCGAGCGGAGGATTCTCATGGTGAAAACCGACCGCGGCGAGTTCGCGCTGATCGCTCCCGGTGCGGTGCGGAGCGGCGCGATCGAACTCCCGCCCGATGAGGCGCATCATGCGTTCCGCGTGCGCCGCGTAGCCGCGGGCGACGAACTCTGGGTTACCGACGGCGCGGGCCGCGTCTTTCGCTGCCGCGTTGAATCGTTCTCCAGACTGCGCGTCATGGACGAGTACCCGGAGCTCGGCGAACCGAAATATCCGGTCGTGCTTGGGATGGCGATTCTCAAGGGCGACGCGAATCGCGACGTGGTGGATGTCGCCGTGCAGCTCGGCGTCACGCGCATTCTTTTTTTTCCCGCCGAGCGCAGCGAAGGCCGATTCGCGCCCGAGAAGCTGGAGCGTCTCGCGCGCGCCGCGGTCTCCGCCGTTAAGCAGACCGGCCGCGCGCGTCTGCCCGAAATCGCGCTGAAAAAAAATCTGGCTGAGCTTTTCGAGAACTTGCCCGAGCGCGGCCTGCGACTGCTTGCTCATCCCTGCGAGCGCGACGCGAACCCGTGCGGCGCATTCATTTCGTGCGAGTCCGCGCTGTTGGTCGGTCCCGAGGGCGGATTCTCGGCATCGGAAATCGAGCAGGCTCAACGGGCGAACTTCCGGTTCCTGACTCTGGGCCGCCGCCGCCTGCGTTCGCCGCTCGCCGTGGCCGCCGGTCTGACTTGGATTCTTTCCGGTCAGGGCGAGTGCGGCGGCGCGAGTGAGACGAGCGAAGAGTAGTTGCTCAGAGAAAACGTCGAACGGTAGAGGCACAGCTTGCTGTGCCTTTTTCGCGTCGTGCGGGTCGCGAAAGGTGGGAGTCGCTACAAAAAAAAATCCCCCTGCGTGAATTAGGGGGCAGAAAGGCGCTTTTCCTATTCTTTGATCGGCTCGCGGATGCGCCGCGCGATCCGCGCCAGAACCTCCGTGCGATTGTAATAACCATCGCGGACACGCCGCCGAATATCGGCGAGTTGTTCGATCTGTTTCAGCAGATCGCTCACCGGAATCACGTGGCTTTTTTCGCGGGTGGCTTGACGCTTATCGAACTCTGACACTGGGGCAACTCGATTAGGCGGTCGCTTGGCTCTCTGCCTGATTATCGGCTGATGCCGCGCGATCTTGATGGGTTGACCCTGTCAAACCGGTCGTGTTGCCGATGGCCCCAGTTGATGGATCAGATGCTGCACGATGTCTTGATCCAGCTTGTCCGTCATGTGGGTCATCATCTTCTGGATCGCGTCATAGGCCCGCAGCGCCGGTTTATACGCTCGATGTGAAGTCAGCGCGTCAAACACGTCGGCCACGCTGCAGATGCGGCTTTCCAGCGACAGAGCGTCCGCACCGAGTTGTCGCGGATATCCTCCTCCATCCAGCGCTTCGTGATGGCTGCGAATAATCTCCAGCGCCTTCGCGTGAATTGTTTCATGCCGCTGCATCAGACCCGCGCCGTAGTCGGGATGTTTTTCCATCTGCCGCGTTTCCCACGGGGTCAGCATGCCCGGTTTGCGCAGAATCTCGGTGGGAATCCGGCACTTGCCGATGTCGTGCAGCAGAAATCCCATAGCCACTCGCTTGACCGTCCCCTCGGGCATCGTCTTCGCGTCGAGCAGTAAACCCGTACCCAGCACCGAGACCTGCACCGAGTGCGTGTACAGCGCGTAGTCGAACGCGAATAGCGATACCAGCGTTCGCAGCACTTTTGGCTCGGCGGCCAGTATCGAGACGGTATGTGACACCATCTTCTCGTTGGAGGCCATCAGGTGAGGTTATTCCGACCGCTCGCAGGTCGAGCGAACCAACGCCTGAGTGGTCGTGT
>JAQTRJ010000102.1 GCA_028711875.1 bacterium
CACCCAAATTCCCACCCATTCCCCCGCCGAAACCCTGAACTGGGCGGAAGAGTTCGCACGAACACTCCCTCCCGGCTCCATCGTCGCTCTCTACGGCGAACTGGGCGCGGGAAAAACCGTGATCGCCAAAGGCATTGGTCGTGGACTCGGCGTGCGCGAAGAAATCATCAGCCCGACGTTCAATTATATTCTCGAATACAACGGCCGTGTGAAACTCTTCCACGCGGATCTCTATCGCATCGAGAGCGCAGCCGTGTTCCGTGGGATGGGACTGGAAGAATATTTCGAGCGGGACGGAGTGTTCGTGATCGAGTGGGCCGAACGCGCGCGTGAACTCTTGCCCGAGGGAACCATCGAAATCACTATCGAACCGATTGAAAACGGCGCGGCACGGCGAATCACCGTAACACGGAAGAGCGATGCTGCTCTGTCTTGACGCGTCCACCGAGAAAACGATGATCGGACTCTTCGAGTCGCCCGCGCGATGCGAAGAGCGCATCATCACCGATCGCGACCGGTTGGCCGAGCACGTGCGCGCCTTGCTCGAAGAGCATCATCTCAAACCGCGCGCGCTTTTGGGCATCGCTCTCGGCAGCGGCCCCGGCTCGTTCACCGGCCTGCGTGTGAGTTATGCGTTCGCCAAAGGCTTCGCCCGCGGAACCGATCTGAAAATATTTCCGGTTTCTTCTCTGCAAGTGCTGGCCGCGAACTACGACGGCGCAAAGTCTCTCGTTGCCGTGATTTCCCCCGCGCGACAAAAGGCCGCGCACTGGAGCGTATTCGAAAAAAATACGCTGCGACAAATCAGCGCGCACGAAGTCGTCACTCACGAAGAAATGCCGGGGAAACTCACGGGCGACGTGGCGCTCATCGGCCCCGGACTCGTAAAATTGAGTCAAGAGCTGCGCGATTCTCTGACCAACCACATCCCCGATCCGCCGCCCGCCGATTGGCCGCGCGCGGCAAACCTCGGGCGCTTGGCGCTCGCGGAGTGGCGCGAAAAAACTCCGCCCGACATCGGCCTGATCGTTCCCGAATACGGTCTCGATTTTCCGGCCTGACGCATGAAGCTCATTGGTTTTTCCCTGCTGCTGGTCGTGAGTCTGTTCCCCTGCGGGTTCGCCCATAGTCCGAGCGAGGATTCGGCTGCGGTGAGTGTGGCGGGCTTGACGGCGGATGAGCGCCAGTTTGCGCCCGATACGGCCCAAAACGATTTGCAGAGCGGACTGACAAGTTTCGGCTACGCCACCGCCCGCGCTTTCGGCGGCGTCTGGCACTATCTATGGAAGCAGGCGCAGACCGCGTTGGAACGAGTCGGAAGATTTTTGGAAAAAATCCTCGGCGACGAAGAGACGAGCGAAAAGAATCTTCTGCGTCTGCCGTTCTCCAAACGAAAATGACTGATTCCTCTCCCTCCACTTTGTGGGGGAATCAAGGGGGGTATATTGATTGATGAACAGGTTATTTGCCATGTCCCCCGCCCCCAAACCACGCCCACCGAAGCGCCCCAAGCCGCGCATTCCCCTGCCGAACAAGCCGCCGAAGGTGATCGAGCCTGACACCACCTACCAGCGCAAGCCCAAGCACCCCAAGAAGACCGAAGAGCGATCACCTTAGAAGAGGCGAGCCTGTGGCACGAACAAGTAGATCATTTCTTTATACTTACGCGAGACAAGGCACCGCCGCTGCGAGAGGCTGCCTAAGAATTCTCCTCTGCTGTCGAGAATGGTTGGTTATTTTATTGTTAATATTAAGGGAACAATTTTTTGACAGAGGGAGTTATCGTTGTAATGGGAAAATAGTCGCTTGTTTCAAACTGAGGCAAGACCTTGACTAAGATTACTAAAAAAGTAAACATACGGGCTAATCAGAGCCTCGAAAAGTACCTTCAGGAGATCGGCGAGGTCTCCCTCCTCCATCCCGAAGAGGAAATCAAACTCGCCCGCCGCATCCGCCGCGGCGATCAGGATGCTCTGGAAAAACTGACCAAGGCCAATCTGCGGTTCGTGGTCAGCGTGGCCAAACAGTATCAGAATCAGGGTCTCTCGCTGGGCGACCTCATCAACGAGGGCAACCTCGGTCTGATTAAAGCCGCCAAGCGCTTCGACGAAACGCGCGGCTACAAATTCATTTCCTACGCCGTGTGGTGGATTCGCCAGTCCATCCTGCAGGCGCTGGCCGAGCAGTCGCGCGTCGTGCGATTGCCGCTGAACCGCGTGGGCGCGCTGAACAAGATCGGCAAGATGTACTCGAACCTCGAGCAGGAGTTCGAGCGCGAGCCGACGCCCGACGAAATCGCCGAGCAGCTCGAAATCTCGCCCTCGGAAGTGACCGACACCATGCGCATGTCGGGGCGGCATCTCTCGATGGACGCGCCGTTCGCGCAGGGCGAGGACAACCGGCTGCTCGACATCGTTCACAACGACGCGCAGCCGCCGCCGGACTCGCGGCTGATGCAGGAGTCGCTCAGGCAGGAGATTGACCGCGCGCTGACCACGCTCACCCCGCGCGAGGCGGAAGTGGTGCGGCTCTATTTCGGTCTCGGCCGCGAGCATCCGCTGACGCTCGAAGAGATCGGCGAGCTGTTCAAGCTGACCCGCGAGCGCGTGCGCCAGATCAAGGAAAAAGCGCTTCGCCGCCTCCGCCACACCTCCCGCAGCAAAGCCCTGCGGACGTATCTCGGCTGATCAAGAAATGGTGCAAAATCGTAGGGGCACGGCATGCCGTGCCCTTCTTGTTTTTCTCTTCTCCTGCATTCGCGCGATTCATCCCCCCGTTCACAAATCGTAGGGGCGGCCCTGTGTGGCCGCCCTTTTCCATATCACCGAGGCAGATCTCCCGATCTGCCCGAAGTCTTTTCTGTCATTCTGAACGCAGTGAAGAATCTCGCTTGACCACCCCTGCCCCTCTTCGCCTCTCCCGCCTCTCTTCCTCCCCCTATCTCCAGTGCCAATCCCTTTCAATTCCCGCCTTGACTTTTACTTGAACAAAATTTCAGTTCCGCTTGACTTTCCAGCAACCATCTGTTACATTATATGCAACCCTCCGCAAATTCTGTTTATCCAATAAACCACAATTATGCCACAAAAAAGCGGTCATCCCGCCACTTCTTCAGCCTTTCAGTCTTTCAGAATTTCAGCATTTTCTTTAAGTAACGCAGTTCGTTTTGTCAACTTTTTTCTGCTTTTAGAACCGGAACATCCGCATCGGCAGCTTGCTGTTGATGAAGTCGCGCTCCTCGGCGGTGAAAGCGCGGTTGACCATGCTGAGTCCGATCCACAGCGCCGAGAACAAGAGCACGCTGGAGATCACTCCCACCACTCCATCGAACCACGAACGGACGAAGAAGAACAGCGCCGCGCACAGCAGGCCGTTTACCGCCATCCGCGCAAGCCCCGCGTGGTCCAGCGACGTCTTCAACTTGGTGATGATCCAGAAATAGAACAAAAGATTCTGCGCCATAATCGCCAACATCGAAATCCAGACCATCGTGGTCAGCCCGCCCCGCGGAACCAACCAGATACCCACCAGAATTTTCAGCACGCCGGTAATTTTCGCATAGAGAATCAAATCGGCACGCTCGGCGTTTTCCAGCATCAGCCCGAGCGGATAGCGCAGCGTTTCCATCGGCAGAAAGATTCCCATCACGACCACGATCGCCGCCGCCTCGCCGTAGCGCGCGTCGAAGAAATGCACGATGAACGGGTGCGCCATGAGCGCCATCCAGCCGCCCATGGGAATGGTCATGAACAGACTGGTCTTGACCAGCAGATTGAAGCCGAAGCGCGCCTGCTGCGGATGGCGGCCATATTCGCTGTGAAAAAGCGGCGTGAGCACTTCCGACAGGAACCGCCCCGGCAGCATGTTGTGCACCAGAATCAGAATCCGGTTGGCCAGTCCGTACAAGGCCACCGCCATCTGCCCGAGAAAACCCGTCACCAGAAACAGGTCGGTGGCGGAATTCAGCAGCATCACGCCCAGTTCGCTGAGATAAGACAGCGCCGTATAGCGGCCGAACCGCTTCCACGGCGGGCGCTCGGACGGATGCGGATCGGCCAGCACACGCGGTCGAATCATCCGATGATAGGCGATCGCGTAGAAGACGAGCATCAGGCCGTATAAAATCGTCTCGGCCACAATCACCGCCGCGAACGGATCGGGATAGCGGGTCGCCCAGAAAATCCCCGCCAGACGCAGCGCGCTGTAGATCGTGTTAACCGTGAAGATCGTGCGGTGCATGAACAACCCGGCCAACAGCACCCGCACGTTCTCGCCAAGCAAATAGACCAGCGCGCCGACCGCGAACACGCGCAGAAGATCGGCTGACTGCGGAAACTTCATCCAAATCGCGAGTTCCTCCGCCCACACCAGTGCGATCAACACCAGCAGCACGGCCGCCGCGAGCTGGAGCAGATTGGAGGTCCGGAACAGCCGCGCGATCATCCGGTAATTGGACTGCTGAAAATACTCCGGAGTGAAGCGGCGGATGGCGTTGGCCAGACCGAGCCGCGCCACCAGCCCGATATTGGAGATCGTACCAATGAACAGCAGCGACCACAGACCGTACTCCTCCAGACTGAGCGCACGCAGCAGGAGCAACGTGGACAGATAGGAAAAGACTCCGCTCTGCAGCCGCGCCAGGATCGAAAAGACGATATTCAGCACCACACGGCGACGCGGTTTGGGCGGAAGCTGTGGCTGGGAAGAATCGGTCATGCGCTGCAGCATCGGCTTGTTAAGCGTTCAGTCGGATTCACAACCTGACGGAATCCCATCGGTGAGCGCGCGTAAGTGGCGGAAAAAGAGCCGCTTGAAATCCGGGCCGCGGCGGCGCTGAAACACGCAAAGGCTTTCCCGACGATCCGATCCATCCTGCCTAACGGCAATTGGCCTTTCCCTTGCATCTTACACCAGAAGACCTATCTTTACTTGTTACGGTCTCGGTCGTTCCACTGCGAAAACATCACACTCCCGGATTCTCGTTCGATTCCGCTCCATCATGCGCCAACAATTGCACGACCTGCTCGCTTGCTTTCCCCGTTTGGAGGAAACGATCCGTCACGCTCAAGTGCGGATGCTCTATCGGCGGTGGCGGGAACCCGGATTCCGGCAATGGACCGACGAACGCGCCCGACTGACAACGCCGTGGGAATGGGCGAACGTCCCGGCCGAGCCGGGCGAACTCTTCTTCGGCTACTACGACAAGTCGCCGTGGTCCAGCGATGAAGATAAGACGATTTTTCACTTTCGCAAACACGCGCGCGATCCGCGCGTCGAGATTCGAGTCTTCGACCGGCGGCAAGCGACCTGCCGGATCATCGGAACGTCGGGAACGTGGACGTTTCAACAGGGAGCCATGACGCAATGGCTGCCCGGCTCGGGCAACTCGCGCGTAATCTTTAATGACGTGGATCAGGGACGGCACGTTTCGCGGATCGTGGGAACCGACGGCACGCCGCACGCGGTCATTCCGTTCCCGATTCAAGCGCTTCATCCCGGCGGGCAGGAGGCCATGAGCCTGAACTACCGCCGCTTGTGGAAGTACCGGCATCCCTACGGCTACTCCGCTCCGGCCGTCAACTTCGAGCCTGATCAGCCGCTCGACCGCGACGGAATCTGGCGGATCAACCTGCGCACCGGACAGAGCGAACTGATCGTCACGCTGGCCGAGCTGCATGCGATATCGCCCCGTCCCGAGATGAAAACCGTGAAGACGAAAGTTCATCACGTGATGTACTCTCCGTCGGGCGCATCGTGCGTGTTCGTGCACCGCTGGTTTCGCGCCGGGCGGAAATACCACCGTCTATTCGGCATGGCTTCCGACGGCAAAGGGCTGCGGCTGATTATGGAAACCGAGTTGATTTCCCACTACTCGTGGCACGACGACGAGTGGCTGCTCGTGTTCGGCACCCGCAATTCCCAACAGGCCGGTTACTTCGAAGTGAACGTTCTGTCGGGCGAAACCCGCGCCGTCGGCGGCGAGGAGTTCAGCGCGCTGGGAGACGGCCATCCGACGTACTCCCCCGACCGCCGCTGGATTCTCACGGACACCTATCCCAACAAAAAATTCCAACAGACGCTCGTGCTCTGCGACGCCGCCCGCCGCCGCGTCATTCGCGTCGGTCGCTACGTGCACCCCGGCCGCTATTTTCGCAGCAGCCGCTGCGACCTGCATCCGCGCTGGAGTCCCGGAGGAGCGTGGATTTCCTTCGACTCGGTTTGGACCGGAACACGCGGCTCGTTTCTGCTGGACGTTTCCGCGCTGACGACGGTCCCTCACTGACGCTACTGGAGGATTATGCCGCGAATTTTGTTCGTCACCCGATACCATGTCTCGTGGATCACCGGCGGAGCCGAGGAGCAATGCTGGCTGCTGTCGTGCGAACTGGCGCGGCGCGGCTGGGACGTGCATTACGCCGCGGAGATGGGGCCGACGCCCCCGCCCCGCCGCAGCGACGGAATGACTCTGCATCCGCTCCCCGACCGGCCGCGCTGGTGGAAGAATAACCGGCGAGCCGTCCGCGCGCTCATGCGCGAACTTGATCCCGACGTGGTTTTTCAGCTCGGGTTCGATCACTACACCGGCTACGCCATGCTGGACGCGCCGCGTCGCGCCGTGCGCGTCTGGGCGACGTCGTTCGATTGGGACGGACTGATCTGGCCGATCCTCCGCCAACGGCTGAAGATGACCGGGCTGCTGCACTTTCCGTGGTGGCTGGTCGTCTATCTGCCCGGCCTGCTGCTCGCGCACCGCGGCAGCCGCGCGGCCGATCTGGTGCTGGTGCCGAAGCGCGACAAGCAGGAGCAGCTCTTGCGAAAGGGGCTTCGGTCGCAAATTTTCGGCAACGCGCTGCCCTCGATCCCCGCAAGCGACGTGCAGACCCACGAAGGCCGGCCGCGCGCGTTATGGGCGGCCTCGGTCAAGCAGTGGAAACAGCCCGAGAAGTTCATCGAACTCGCGTCGCGCTGCCGCGATCTGGATGCGGAGTTCGTGATGATCGGTTCGATTCAGGAGGACGGCTATCGCGAGATTGTCGCCAACGCCGTCCGCGATCTCCCGAATTTCCGCTACGAAGGATTCGTGCCGCTGACGCAGGTGCGGGATGCGTTCCGGCAGTCGCACGTATTCGTCAACACCAGCGTGTCCGAGGGCTTCGGAACCTCGCTGATCCACGCCTGGCAGCACGGCGTGCCGGTGGCCACGCTGGGAGTGAATCCCGACCGGCTCATTACCGATCGGCAACTGGGAATCGTCGCTGAAACCATGGACGAATTGGTCGGCGGCCTCCGAGAC
>JAQTRJ010000103.1 GCA_028711875.1 bacterium
ACGAACGCTCAGCAATCTGCGGCGAGGGGAACTGGGCCATCTGCACCGAGACGTCCAGCACGGTCGCCCAAATGCGCACGGCATGGCGGAAGTTCTCGACGTCGAACGTGGCCGCGCGCGGATCGAGGAACTTCATCAGGTTCAGACTGGCGAGATTGCAGGCCGTGTCATCGAGGAACATGTACTCGCTGCACGGATTGGAGGCGTTGATGCGGCCGTCGCTGGGGCAGGTGTTCCACTCGTTGATGGTGGTATCGTACTGCACGCCGGGATCGGCCGACGCCCAGGCCGCTTCGGCGATCTGCTGCCAGAGATCGCGGGCGCGAATCGTTTTCAGCACGCGGCCGTCCACGCGCGCCTTGAGCGGCCACGGTTCGTCGCGCTCGACCGCCTTCAGAAAGGCGTTGGGAACGCGAACGGAGTTATTGGAATTCTGTCCTGAAACGGTCTGATAGGCGGCGCCGTTCCAGTCCACGTCGTACGTTTCGAAGCGAACGCTGGTGACGCCCTGCGCGGCAAACTGGAGAATTTTGCGAATATAGGTTTCGGGCACGCCGTCGCGGCGAGCGGTCACGATGGCGCGGCGCAGATCGTCGTTGGCGCGCGGATCGCTGCGGCGATGATCGTCGAGAGTGGATTCGGCAATCACCTTGAGAATGGAGTTCAAGGCGCGCTCGCAGACGCGGGACCCGGCGACGAGGCAAGCGACCTTCTGCTCTTCGACGACTTTCCAGTTCACAAACTGCTCGATATCGGGATGATCCACGTCGAGGCAGACCATCTTGGCGGCGCGGCGGGTTGTGCCGCCGGATTTAATGGCTCCGGCCGCGCGGTCGCCGATTTTCAGAAAACTCATGAGGCCGCTGGAGACGCCGCCACCGGAGAGGGTTTCGCTTTCGCCGCGAATGCACGAGAAATTGGTGCCGGTGCCGCTGCCGTATTTAAACAGACGGGCCTCGCGTTCCCACAGGTCCATGATCCCGCCTTCATTGACCAGATCATCCTTGATGGACTGGATGAAGCAGGCGTGGGGCTGGGGCCGCTCGTAGGCGTTGTCGCTGCGGGTCACCACGCCGGTCTGAGGATCCACGAAGAAGTGTCCCTGAGCGTGACCTTTAATCCCGTAGGCCCAGTGCAGGCCGGTGTTGAACCACTGCGGGCTGTTGGGGGCGGCCATCTGGGCGGCGAGCATGAAGCGCAGTTCGTCGTAGAAAATGCGGGCGTCGCTTTCGCTGTCGAAATAGCCGTGTTTCCACCCCCAATAGGTCCAGCAGCCGGCCAGGCGGCGGAAGACGCGGCGGCTGTCGCGTTCGCCGCCGAAACGGTTGGATTCGGGAAGACGCTCGAGCACTGCCCAATCGGGTTCGGAACGCTGGAGCCAGACCGGAACACCCGCTTCCTCAACAGGTTTGGTGGCCGTGGGCACGCCGGCCTTGCGCAGATATTTTTGCGCGAGCACGTCCACCGCGACCTGAGACCACGACTCAGGGGCCTCGATGTCATTGCCTTCAAACAGGACGCGGCCGTCGGGGGCATTCAGTCGCGAAGACCATGTGGCAAAGCGGATGTCTTCGAATGCATCCTTTCCTTCGCGGGTGAAACGACGCCCGAACTTCAAGAGACCTCCTTGGGGAAAAATTTATCTTTAACGGCACGCTGGGGGCGACACGGCGGTGACTCTGGAGAGTCACCACCGGGATACAGATCGCACGCGCACTTTATGCTGAATCCGGCTCGGCGCGGATTCCGAGATCACTTCTCATCACACAGTAACAAGAGCGACACGCTTTCTTAACCGATTCCCTGAGCGAGCCTGACCATCAGGAATCCTGGGGGATTTCGGTCTGGGATCGAGCGGAAGGATAAGGCGAGTTCGCAGAATTTGTGGAGAGGCTGAGTCTTATCCACAAGATATTGTGTTGCCTGAGCGCTGGGGAATATAGCAACGGACTCGATGCTTGTCAAGGGTCTGGGGAATCTTTCGCAATCCCGAAGAATCATTGTTTAATCCATGATGAACAGGGAATTCAATAGCAGGATCGGCGACTGCGTGATATATGATATGTACTGGAATAGCATGGGTAAGTTGAGGAATCGGGCGCAGTTGAGGGGTCATTTAGCATATTCGGATGGGAGAGGAAAATCTTGGCACCTCTGTTGCTTAGGTGAAGTGACCCTCTCCTCAAGTGATCGAAAGGAATGGTTCATCTCGTGGAGGCATAGGTGAGAGGCACTTGACATCTTGGAGAGAAAGGGGTATATTGTTGGCCTTTGGTTGAATGCCCCTTGAGGGCAGAAGCGGTATTTTTCTATTTGTAAGTTCAGGAGTTGCCCTTCCGATGCGTCTACGATCCGGCGGTCAGCGCAAGCCCTCGTTCTTAGAGGAACACCGCATAGATTTTATTGATTACAAAGACATCAAGCTCTTGCAGCGGTTTTTAACGCCGACGGGGCGGATTCTGCCGCGGCGACTGACCCGCCTGACGGGAATTCAACAGCGGGCGCTGACGAGCGCGGTGAAGCGGGCACGGCATCTGGCCCTGATCCCGTTTGTGACGGACATGGAAGCCTACTAAGGACTTGGAATCATGTCGAGGATTTGTCCAGTAACTCTGCGTCGCCGGCACAAGGCGAAAAACGTCAGCCACGCGAACAATCGCACTCGCAAGTGGCAGCAACCGAATTTGCGTTCGAAGCGGTTCTACGACGAAGGGCTTGGGATGTGGATCCGGCTTCGCGTTAGCGCGCGGGGAATCAAGACCATCACCAAGCTTGGTCTGCGCAAAGCACTGACGGAAATGGAGTAAGGAGCAACCGTGGCCTCGAAGAAGAAAGAAGGACGGATCATCATCACCCTCGAATGCACGGAGGCGAGAGCCGCCGGGATGTCTCCGTCACGCTATACCACGATGAAGAATCGTCACAACGATCCGGAGCGGATGGAACTGAAGAAGTACAATCCGTTCATGAAGAAGCATACGCTTCACAAGGAAGTGAAGTAGCCGGGCGGCAATAGGCCATCGTGTTCCTTTGTTTTCTGAAGCAGGCTGAACGGCCTGCTTTTTCGTTTCAGAGACCATAGGATTCCGGCCGGGTTGCGCGCGCTGTCCAGAAAGACAGACGTCCGAATCTCTCCCCGCAAAATGGGGAGAGATTTTTTTTTATTCCATTCCGGCTATAGGAAAACAAACGGAGGCTCCTCGCACTCGGATTCGATGAGAACCGGACAGGGCGGGTACTCCTCGTTTCTCCCCGGCTCTCCTCTGCTCCCCACAGCGGGCTTGAAGGTCTGAGCGGGCATGGCTATATTGTTCCCGATAAGGAAGATTTCGTCAACTGTTCGACAAGGAGCCGGAAATGGATTTTGGAAGAGGTGCCAGGCGCATGAGCCTCGGGATCGCACTGGGGCTGATCGTGCTTGCGGCACAGGCGGCCGAACCGCAGGGCTACTATCGCTGGCCGACATGCGCGGGAGACAAAGTGGTCTTCGTGGCGGAAAACGATTTGTGGATCGCGCCGCTGGCGGGCGGCATGGCGCGGCGGCTGACCACAGCTCCGGGCGAGGAACGCTATCCGCAGTTCTCGCATGACGGCCGCTGGATCGCCTTCGGCGCCACCTACGATGGGAATATGGACGTGTACGTGATCCCGGCCGAGGGCGGCGAGCCGACACGGCTGACCTATCATCCGTCGGTGGACTATCCCGTCGGCTGGACACCGGACGGCAAGGTCGCGTTTCGTTCGGTGCGGGAGTTCGGGCCGGGCATCTGGAAAGTTTTTACCGTTTCGATAGAAGGGAATTACCCCGAACCGCTGCCGGTAGACGAAGCGGCGCTGGTGACGTTCGAGCCGAACGGCGACCGCATCGCCTATAATAAAGGTGTCAGCCGCTACATCGGCTACGACTGGTGGAAACGCTACAAGGGCGGCATGGCGAGCGAGATTTGGGTCGGGAGCCTGAAAACGCACGACTATCGGAATGTCACGAATTTCGACGGCAACGACAGTTCGCCGATGTGGTGGGGCGATCGCATCTACTTCATGCGCGAGCATAACTCGCGGATGAACCTCTATTCGATGAAGCCGGACGGTTCGGACATACAGGCGCATACGTCCCATGCCGATTGGGACGCGCGCTGGCCGACGCTGGCGGGCGGCAAGATCGCCTACACGCTGGGCGCGGACATCTGGGTGTTCGACATCGCCCGGAACGAAACACAGAAAATCGCCGTCACGCTGCCCAGCGACATGCTGCAGGCGCGCGAGAAATTCGTGTCTCCCGATGAGTACACCGATGACGCGACGCTATCTTCGGACGGCAAGCGGCTTTTGATTGCGGCCCGCGGAGACCTGTTCACGGCTCCCACCGAACGGCGGGGCGTGATCCGGCAGATTTCGCACACGGCCGGCGGCCGCGAGAAGGGCGTGGCGTTCGTGGACGACGACCAGAAAATTCTGGCGTGGTCGGATCACGAAGGCGAAGAGGCGCTCTATTTGTATCCCGCCGACGGACAAGGCGAGCCGAAGAAGCTGGCCTCGGGCGCGAGCGGCTGGAATTTTCCGCCAGCGGTTTCTCCGGACGGAAAATGGGCGGTGTACGGCGACTGCAACCGCGCGCTGCAGTTCGTAGACATGAAGAGCGGCGCGACGGTGGCGATGGACAGTTCGGGCTGGGAGATGGACGACTACGAGTGGTCGCCGGACTCGCGCTACGTGGCCTATTCGGCCGTCCATGAAGTCAACGGCTTCAGCGCGACGAGCGAGGTCAGAATCTACGACGTGACCGAGAAGAAAATCCATCTCGTTACCGATCCGCTGTTCTCGAGTCACTCCCCGACGTGGGACCCGGACGGCAAGTGGCTGTACTTCATCTCGGCGCGGCACATGAATCCGTACAACTCGGCCAACGACTGGAGCTTCATCATTCTCGAACCGGATCAGATCTTCGGACTGGCGCTCGATCCCGAGACGCTCAGTCCCTACGCGTACTACGAGGACGGGGCGGCTCCCGAGAAGAAGGATGACGACAAGGGCGACGATGACCGGGATGAGAAGAAAGACGACGACGAGAAGGATGACAAGAAGGCCGTTGACGTGAAGATCACGTGGGACGGACTCCTTGAACGGATCGTGAAATTCCCGGTGGACGCGGGCAGCTACGCGGGGCTGCTGGCGATCGAGGGCAAGCTCTATTTTACGGACGCGAAGCCGCGCGGCTGGCGGGGCGGCGACGACGACGAAGACGGCGGCGTGACGCTGAAGCTGTTCGACATTCAGAAGACGAAGACGAGCACGGTCATGTCGAAGGTCGAGGGCTATGTGCTGTCGGGCGACCGGAAGAAAATCGCGGTGCGAACCGAAGACGGATTCACGGTGATGGACGCGGGCGCCGACGAGGTTCCTGAGCCGGACAAGGACGACAAGGACGCCGGGCTGCATCTCGAAGACTGGATCTATGACGTGGATCCGCGGGTCGAGTGGCGGCAGATTTTCCACGAAGCGTGGCGGCTCGAGCGCGACTTCTTCTACGCGCCGAACATGCACGGAGTGGATTGGAAAGCGCAGCGCGAGCAGTATGGATCGCTTTTGAATCGCATCCGCACGCGCGACGAACTGAACGACCTGATCTCACAGATGATCGGGGAACTCAGCGCGGGGCACACCTACACGTGGGGCGGCGACATGGAGAAATCGCGGAGCGTGGGCGTGGGACTGCTCGGAGTGGACGTCACGCGCACGAGCGAAGGTTTTTACCGGATTGATCGCGTGCTCACGCCGGAGCGCTGGGACGCGCAGCGCACCAGTCCGCTGTCGCAGCCGGGGATGAACGTGAAGGCGGGCGACTATCTGGTGGCGGTGGACGGCGTACCGACGAGCACGGTGCCCAACTACCTGCAACTTCTCAACAACAAGGCCGGACGGGTGATCACGGTGTCCGTGAACGACCGACCGTCGCTGGACGGAGCGCGGAAATTGGTGGTGAGGCCGCTCGGATCGGAAGACGATCTGCGGTATTGGGACTGGGTGTACGGACGGATGAACTACCTGCGCGAACATGGCGGCGAGGATATCGCGTACGTCCATCTCTCCGACATGGGCGGCAACGGACTTGAGCAGTGGATGAAGGAATATTATCCGCAGACGGACAAGAAAGCTCTGATCGTGGACGTCCGCTATAACGGCGGCGGGAATATCGCGCGCTGGATTCTGAACGTGATCGAGCGCCGGGTGTGGTCGTGGGGAACGGCGCGCAACGGGTCGAGCTATCGCAGTCCGGGGAGCGGATTCTACGGACCGATGGTGGCGCTGTGCAACGGCGAAACCGGTTCGGACGGCGAAACGTTTTCGGAGGGATTCAAGCGGCTGGAGCTGGGCAAGCTGATCGGCGAACGCACGTGGGGCGGCTGGGTCGGCATTCGCGGCGACAAACCGTTTGTGGATCAAGGACTGCTGACACAACCGGAATTCACCGGCTGGGGCAAGGAGGGGCAGTGGCTGATCGAAGGGCCGGGCGTGTCCCCCGATATCGAGGTGGTGAATCATCCGCAGCAGGTGCTGGAAGGGCGCGACGAACAGCTCGACTACGCGATCAGTTATTTGCGCGACCTGATGAAGAATGAGCCGATGGTGACGCCGCCGCGGCCACCGTATCCGGATAAGGCGCCGAAGGGGAAGTAGGAGAAAAGCGGAAAGCAGAAAGCTGAAAGCTGAAATGAGGAGGGAGCGAGTGATCGCGTCCCTCCTTTTTCGATGGGTTCCGGCCGGGTTGCGCGCGATGTGAATGTCCATTATGAAGAAGATCGTATGCGCTTAACCCGGCTCGGCGGGAACCAAGAGGACTCCCCCTTTTTATTCCCACCACGAAGTGGGGGGAAATGGAAAAGCAGCGGGGCGAACCGGATGGTTCGCCCCGCTTGTGTGACTGAAGATTCCGGCCGGATTACGCGGTGGAGGAAGCGGGTCAGCTGCAAGCAGACCGACACCGCTACAAGGGTGAACCCGGCTCGGCGCGGATCATGATACTCGGCCGATTATTTCAGGAGCATCATCTTCTTGACGTCGGTAAAGGAACCGGCATCGAGGCGGTAGAAGTACACACCGGCCGGAAGCTCGGCCGCATCGAACGAAACCACGTGGACGCAGGCGTTCATCGCGCCGCTGGCAAGCACGGCCATTTCCTGACCGAGCAGGTTGAACACGGTCAGCCGCACATCAGCCGCCACC
>JAQTRJ010000104.1 GCA_028711875.1 bacterium
GCCAGGCGTTCCGTTTTTTTGTCAAGAATGACCGTCGCCCACTCGGCGAAATTCACGTCGCGCGCCGGCGCGGCCAGCGACGCGATCAGCAGCGCGAGCATCACGCAGAAATTTTTCACACCCAGCTTACTCCCAAAATGAGCAGAATCGCGACGACGACCATCATCAAGCCTTCACCGGCGATCAGTCCCGAAGCGAGTGACGCGCCGTATTTGTCCACCGACTCGGCGTGCTTGCGATTATAGAGCCAGGTGAGGAACGAACCCAGCCACATCGAGAGCGACGAATACGGCGTGACCATGAAGGCGATGCCGAGCGCGATCGGCGACGGCAGCCACTTGCTGATTTTCTTGATGCGTCCCAGAAACGGCAGCGCGAAACCCACGATCGCGCCGACGAGCGCGGCGGTCATGGCGTGCGGCGGGAGCGATTTGATGCCCTGCGCGAGCAGCAGCGCCATGGCGTGCCAGGCCATCACGGCGGGGCCGGCGAAATCGTCTCCGGGAATTTCATAGGCGGCGGTGAGCAGGCGATAGACGGCCGCGGCGGTGAATACGCCGACGATCACGCCGCAGATCTGCGCGATCACTTGCCGCCGAATCGAAACCTTGAGCATGTAACCGGCTTTGAGATCGTGCATGAGATCGCCGGCCTGACTCGCGCCCGCCGCCGTGATGCCCGCCGTCATGAGATTCGTGGGAATAAATCCCGGATGAAGCGCGCCGTAAATCACCTGCGTGATTTTCCCCATCGCGCCGACCGGATTGATGTCGGTTTCGCCCGTCGCGCGCACGGCGATCGAGGCGATGAAGAACGAGAGCAGGACGGCCAGAATCGCCATCCAGATTGGAATGCCGAAATAGATGTGCGCGAGCGTGGTGGTGAGCGCGGTGGCGGCGACCATGCCCACCGCCCACCACTTTATCGGGAACGGATCGGGCGCGTCATCGGACTCGGCTTCGACCTGAGTTTTCTTCCCTTGCATCAGTTTCTTGAAGGATGAAAACGTGTGGCCGATGACTTTATATTGCAGCGCGAGACTGGCGAATCCCGCGGCGACCATGCAGGCCACGCCCGGCCAGAGCAGCCAGCGGAAGGCGGTGGTGTAGATGCTGCGTTCGGGGCAGGTGATGATGTTGATGTCGAAGAGAATCGGCGCGCCGATGCCCCACGCCAGAATCGAACCGGCGAACAGCGACCAGCCGACTTTGGGTCCTATGAGCACGCCCGCGCCGAGCATCATCGGCGAGAGACTGACGCCCATGCGCAGCGAAGCCAACGTCGCGCCGAGAATGCCTATGCTGGCGAGGCCGATGTCATCGAGTGAAAAATCGGCCAGATGCGTCAGACCGATGGGCTTGATGCTGAGCAGCATTTTAAGCCCGGCGGCGAACAGCGCGCCGAAGAGCAGCACGCGCGCTTTCTTCACGGCTTCCACGCCCGATGAATACATGGCCTTGATGGTTTCGGCGGCGGCCGTGCCGGTCGGGTAGCGGAGTTTTTCGCGCACGACCATCTGTTTGCGCAGCGGCACGGCGAAGAACACGCCGAGGAACGCCACCGAGACCGCCCAGATCACGAGCTGCCCGTAGGTGAGCAGATGTCCCGCGCCCTCGGTTTGGCTGCGGTAGAGTTCCAGCGCGGGAATGCAGGCCACGAATCCGCCCGCCGAGGCCATCGTTCCGGCGGCGCTGCCGGCGGTGGCGGTGATGAGATTTTCCTTCGCCCCGTAAGCTCTATGAAGCATCCCGCTCATGCCTTTGAACAGCGCGAACGAAATCACGGCGGCGGTGATCGAAGCGCCGAACGTCCAGCCGATTTTGAGGCCGATGCAGACGTTGGACGCGCCGATCAGCGAGCCGACGAGAAGTCCCGAGAACACGGCGCGGAAGGTGAGTTCAGAGACTTGCGATTCGGATTTCATCGAGGATTTCGGAGGCTTGGAAGCAGCAGCCATGAGGTGTCATCCTGTGGTTGTATGTTGGAAAAGCTGAAAGCAGAAATCGGAAAGAATCCCCCTTTGATTCCCCTCTTTTTCAAAGGGGGAAGGCAAGAAGCGATCGCCCTCCTCCCCCCTTAGAATAAGGGGGACGCATGCCTCGGCGAAGACTTTTTTCCCTGGGGCGGGCCTCCGGCCCGCCAAGCGTCGGGGTCGAGCCACCGACCCAGGACGTTTCACCAAGCGAAGTCAGTTTATCCGGCGCACGGCCCTTCACTTTGTTCGAGGGCGCAGCGCTACGAGGATTCCGGGCACGCGGGGACGCATGCCTCGGCGCGAGAAAGGGGGACGCATGCCTCGGCGAATGATAATCATGAGTCACTAGGCGGGACGCTCCTGCGTCCCGAAGCTGCCGCACGCGGGAGCGTGCGGCCTAGTGGTTGTACAGATCACTCCCCTTAATCCCCCCGTAAACGGGGGAAATTATCAGAGTGATTTCCAATATCATGAAAATCCCGTCCAATGTCAAAGCTTTACCTGAGACGCACAAATTCCCGCGAATAACGCCTCCGCAGGAGAGCTTGTGAAGTTCTTCTCTTGACTCGGCGGCCTTGATTGCCTATATTTAGATGCTTCTTTCTTTTTAACCAAATGTTAGATAATTCTAACATTTAGCTGATTCATAACAGTTGTGTTTGCTGATGTTGGTGTAATATGACAACGATAGATACCCCGCTGACCGCCAATTTTTCGATCCATTCCTGCGCTGTTTCCCTCGCCGGTATGCCTCTCGGAACGCGCTTTCGCGTGATCGCGATTGACGAAACCCGCGAAAGCCTCCTTCGGCTCATGGAAATGGGACTGATTCCGGGTGTGGAAGGATTACTCGAACGCACCGCCCCGCTGGGAACGCCACTCTCGCTCCGCCTGCCCGGCTGCACGCTGGCCGTCCGCCGTGACGACGCCGAGTGCATCCGGGTCATTCCCCTCGATCCCCCGACGAACAACACTCCCGATTGACCGTGTCGTTGCCCGCCAAGAGTCCCGTATCCGCTCTCTGTAAACGGCGGCTGATTGCCATTGCCGGCAATCCCAACGCGGGGAAAACGACGCTGTTCAACGCGCTGACTGGCGCGCGGCAGAAGGTCAGCAACTATCCCGGCGTGACCGTCGAGCGCAAGGCCGGTCAGCTCAAGCTCGCCGCCGGTGAGACGGTGGACGTGGTGGATCTGCCCGGCTGCTACAGTCTGGCCGCGCGTTCGCCGGAAGAACAGATCGCCCACGACGTGATTCTGGGCGAGATGCCGGGCGAGCCGAAGCCCGATCTGGTGATCGTGGTCGTGGACGCGTCCAATCTCGAACGGAATCTTTTTTTAACCTCGCAGCTGCTCGATCTGAAGATTCCGATTATCGTGGCGCTGAACATGATGGACGTCGCCCGCGAGCAGGGACGGAAAGTGTCGGCGGAAAAACTCGCGGCGGCCTTGGGCTGTCCGGTCGTGCCGCTGGTCGCGCGGCGCGGCGAAGGAATCCACGACTTGCTCCATCTGATCGGCGCGCGCCCGACCGGCGAATGCGCGTGCGGAGGAGTTCCCCGCTTCATTGACTGTCTGCCGCCCGCGCTCGAACCGTCGGTGCAGGCGCTGGCCGAGGGACTCGTCAGCAGCGGTCACGCGCAGCGGGAAACCGCGCGCGGCGAAGCGCTGTGGCTGCTGGTCTCGTCGCTGGAAGGCGATGACGCGGCGCGGATCTCGCCCGCTTTGAGCGCGCTCGCGCGGCGCGTGCTGAACGAATATCAGCTCACGCCGCGGCAGGTGCGGGCCATCGAGACCAGCGCCCGCTATCAATACCTGAACGACGTCATGTGCCGGGGCGTGGCCGAAGGCAAGCACCGCCCGAGCCGGTTCACGGATCGTCTCGACGGCGTGCTGCTCCATAAGGTCTGGGGGCCGATCTCCTTTCTGTTGGTCATGGCGTTCGTTTTTCAGTCCATTTTCTCGTGGGCGTCGCCGGCGATGGACGGGATCGAGAGTCTCATGACCGCTCTGGCCGCGCTCGTCGGCGATCTGCTGCCGGACGGCATGTTCAAGGAGATGCTGCTCGAGGGCGCGGTGGCGGGCGTCGGCAACGTGCTCGTGTTTTTGCCGCAGATTCTCATTCTGTTTTTGTTCATCGGCTTTCTCGAGGACGTGGGCTACATGGCGCGGGCGGCGTTTCTCATGGATCGGATTATGGCTCGCGTCGGACTCGACGGCCGCGCGTTCTTGCCGCTGCTTTCAAGCTTCGCCTGCGCGATTCCGGGGATCATGGCCACGCGCACCATCGCCGCGCGGAAAGACCGCTTGGTGACGATTCTCGTCGCTCCGCTCATGTCGTGCAGCGCGCGCCTGCCGGTCTATACGCTGATCATCGGCACGGTGTTCACCGCCGAGCAGCGGCTGTTCGGGGTCTATCCGATCGGCGGACTGATGCTGCTCGGAATGTATTTCTTCTCGATCGTGGCCGGAATCACGATGGCCGCGCTGTTCAAGCGCACGGTGCTGCGCAGTCCGCGGCCGCCGCTCTTGCTCGAACTTCCCTCGTACAAACTCCCGTCGCTGAAATCGGTGCTGCTCAATCTCTACGACCGCGCGCGGCTGTTCGTGATTCGCGCGGGCACGGTGATTCTGGCGGCGACGATCATTCTCTGGGCGCTGATGCACGTCCCCGTCGGCCATCAGGATTTTTCCGGTTTCGAGCAGCGGCGGCTTTCGATTCGTTCCGAACCCGCGCTTGACGATGCCGGGCGGAACATGCTGCTGCAGTTCGTTCAGTCGGAAGAAGACGCGGCGCGGGTGCAGCAGACGCTGGCGGGGAAAATGGGAAAACTCATCGAGCCGGTGATCGCGCCCTTAGGATTCGACTGGAAAATCGGCGTGGGAATTATCGCGAGCTTTGCCGCCCGCGAAGTCTTCGTCAGCGGACTCTCGGTGGTTCACGGAGTGGGCGGATCGGATGAGGAGACGTCGTCGCTGCGCGATGCGCTGCGCGGCGAGCGGCGGACCGACGGCTCGCTCATGTTCACGCCGCTGCTTGGACTCTCGATTCTCGTGTTTTTCGTGCTCGCCTGTCAGTGCGTCTCGACGGTGGCCATCGTCCGCCGCGAAACCGGCGGCTGGCGCTGGCCGGCGTTTATGATCGCCTACATGACCGCGCTCGCGTGGCTGGGCAGCTTCGCGGTCTATCAGGGCGGAAGGCTGCTGGGATTTTCCTAACATGCCCGAATTCCTCGATTATCTCTTAGTGATTCTGTCGGTCGCCGCGGCGCTCGCCTATTTGATCGTGCGTAAAATTCGCAAGACGCGCCGCCTCGCCCGCGACTGGGCAACCGGCCGCGCCGAGCGCTGCGATTCCTGTCCGGTGATCGAGATTCGCCGCCGCGGTCACGGATGAGTTTGAAAGTCGCCCGGGAATTTACGAGATGAAACCGCCGCGTAAGTGATTCACGCGGCGGTTTGATGTTTTTCGCAGGAAAATACTTTGCTTCTTTCCCCTCACTTTGTGGGGGGATGAAAGGGGGGTCTCTTCGGAATCGCCTCATATTACGGGAATATCGCCGTCACATGATAGAATCGCACCGAATCGAGCAGGACATCCGCGCAGGTCGTGTCGGCGGTTTCCGAGAGCAGATTCGGAATGACATCAGGAGACAAGCCCCAATAAACGCGATACGAACTCGCGCAATAGACGGAATTCCAGTTCAGCCGCACGGAATCGCCGTCCACCATCGCTACCAGCTGCATCGCGGCTCCGCCGACTTCGGGATACACGATCTGCTCGTACGCGCCGTCTCCATCCTGATCGAGCAGCATCTTGATGCAATCGGTGGTGTCGGAGACGGGAACTTGAATCACCGTTGCTGAATCCAAAATCAAGCGTTCCCACTCGAGCATAAGGTGGTTTGAACTGCTCCCCCACTGGATAAGTGACACACCGACTGTTTCGGTGCGCGCGGCTGTGTGCTGGAAGATCGCATTTCGGTAGGGATTGTTCGGCAAGGTGTCCCCAGCTGGTGTCGCCAGTGGTCCAAGATGTGCCCAAAGCACCTGATTTCCTGGCAAGCCAACTACCAATCCGTCATAAATCCCCATCGTATCCAAGGTGGATCTGCAGAAGCCGCTCTTGTCCCTCCTGCCAACCTGCGGTACAAACAGCGATAAACCGCGAGGAGCGTTATCCCAGTCAATCTCGGGCACGCCTGACAGCGCGAAATCGATGTTCAGATTGTCTATAGTCTCGACCGCTTCCCCAAGATTGTATATCAATTCTGCAGCGTTCATATAGGGATCAAGTTCAGGCATGTACTCGTGGATAATCGGGCCGCCACAAGAAAATGCTACGCCGAAAGGACTTAATGCGGCGGAAGACATTCCAAACGTGGCGATAGCAGTTGTGGTGGATAGAACTGTGGACCCCAGTCCCAGGCCGAATCCAAGCATGTCTCCTTCCTGAAGGCTTTGGTTTGCCTCGCAAACTCCATTCGCGAATTGTGCTGCAATGGTGGCACCATTCAAAAGTGGGATCGTGGTAGTGACTTCGGTCGCACAGTCGAATCCCTCCGGCGCGCAGTTCTCAATAGCGTCAAGCGTGCCTTGCCATGTTTCATGCGACATCAAGCTAACAGTATATACATCCGGGAACCATTGCTGTGCCAGTTGCTGTCCGTCGGAGACGCGGGAGAGAGTTGCTCGAACTCCGACGTTTGTGGGGAAGAGAATTGAAGGGACTATCCATGACAACTCGGTTTGATTGGGAGTGGGCGATTGCGGCAAGTCGAACTGCACGTCAGCCACTTGGAAATAGTCATCGAGGCCGGGCACTCCCTGTGAACGGGTCTCCACAACCAGACGAACGGTGGTCATCGGGCACTCATTGTTGCGCGTGGTCACGGATACATGCGCGGTCTCGCCGGGGGTGTAATATTTGTCTTCGGTGAAAGCCCCCAGCACCTCGAATCCTTCGCACGCTGGCGTCACCACCAGCGTGCCAGAGTACCAACCACTATTGTCGCTACAGGTTAGGTCGTTTATGCCAAGATAGAGTTGCTGCCCAGCCAGCAAGGTCATGCCAGATATCGAGCATACGAGGAATGGAGAACCGCTGTTGATTCGACCAATCAAGCCACCGCATATATCGGGTATTGGACAGCATCCTCCACCGGGCAAGGTATTTCCAATCGGGCACC
>JAQTRJ010000105.1 GCA_028711875.1 bacterium
CGCAACAACTCCGGTCCCTACTCCGGCGCGCTCTGGTGTCAGAATTTCTGCCGGGTGCGCGTTCATCACAACGTCTTTGAAGGAAATGAGGCACTATACGCGGATCAGCCGTCCGTCCTGAAGTCCATCTCGCTCGCGAATCCGCAGATTGATTCGAATATCATTTCCGGAAATCGTGGGCAAGCAATCGCCTCCTATGATCTCATCACCCTCGACGCCCGCTACAACTACTGGGGCGATCCGTCCGGACCGTATCATCCGACGCTCAATCCCGAAGGGCGCGGCGACACGCTCGTGCAGGACAGCATTCTGTTCATTCCGTGGCTGACCGAACCGCCCGACACGACCATGCCGTCTGAAGTCACCGAGCGAACGCACAGCGAAATCGCGTCCACGTGGCGGCTGGTCGGCGTCTATCCCAATCCGTTCAACAGCGCGGTGAGAATTATTCTCGCGGGTTTCACGCGCTCGGATTTTCGATTAACCTTGCACAATTTGCTCGGGCAAGAAGTCGCGGTTATCCACGCAGGCGCGCTGACCGGCGGCGAACTGTCTTACACAGCCCCGCCCTCGCTCGCCACCGGAGTCTATTTCCTCCGCGCCGCCTCCCGCGATGCGGTCGAAACGAAAAAAGTGTTGTTCATGAAATAGCTTCTCGCGGCATCGGAGTGGATTCTATCCCACGCGTACGATATTCCGCCGGTAAGATGCAAATCGCGGGCGATTCCATTGGGAATCGCCCGCTTCTGATCCGTGAGACCTGTTACTGCGCTTACTTCAATCGCCACTCGTAGAGCGCGAAGCGCGGATTGAACGCGGTGATCCGCGCGGGCGCGACGGCGATGTCATTCAGCGCGTGCGGCAGCGCGTCGTGCGGATCGCTCAGATTCTGAACGGTGTCCCAGCGAATGTAGAACACTCGCTGCTTGGTGGTGAGCCGCGCCTGCAGCCGGTTGATCTCGTCCTCCGAGTACTGGTTTCCCTCGGGAACGTCCGCCAGTTGCAGCAGACTGCGGCACTCCGGCCAGTAGTACGCGAGCAAACCGTAATTGCCGGGAAGCGCAAACAACGCTGAAGACGGCTCGTACTGTTTCTGGAGATAAGCCGTCAGGCCGCGCCAGTCCTCGCGACGGCCGTAGTGCGCGCTGTCCCAAACGTGCAGCAGCGCCACGAGCAAAATCGCCGCTCCCATCGCGGTCACGGCGCGCCGCAGCCACACGCGCTCCAGCGACCGGAAGGCCAGCGCCACGAACAACAGCGCGAACGGAACGGAAAAGATCAGATACTTGGGCTGAAGCCAATACTTGTGGGTGAGAAGCATGGCGATCAGCGCCAGCGCCGCCGGCAGCGTGAACAACTCGTGCGCCCAGTGCAGCGCGCGGTCGCGCCATTCCCGCGCATGGATCCGAATCAACGGCACGAGAACCAGCACCGCCGCCGCCCCAGCGAGCAGCGCGAGCGGAAGATTGCGCGCGAGATCCCCCATCCCCACGGCGCGCCCCACACCCTGCTCCCCGAGGACGAAATAGTTGAAGCCGAGAGTGAACGCCGTGAGCAGCTTGGGAATCGCGCTCGGAATATGCACCGCGTATTCGCCACCGCGAACCGCAAGAAACCGCACGAGGTGGGGAAGATTGGGCAGATACAGAAGCGCCGTCGCGGCCAGAGCGGCCAATCCCTGCCACGCCGGAACGGTCTTGCGCTCGCGAATGAAGGCGGGAACAAAGCCGGCAAGAAAAATCCAGTAGTGAAAATGAGTATACACGCCGGCCGCGGCGACCGCGACGAACGCGATCCAGCGAAGCATCGTCGGCCGCTCGAGAGCGCGGAGCGCCGCCCACAGCTGCAGCAGCGCGAGCAAAGCGACCAGCGAGTACATCCGCAATTCCTGCGAGAACTCGATCAGCATCGGCGAACACGCGATCAGCACGGCAAACACGCGCGCCAGCCGCTCGTCACCCAGCCGTCGGCCCACGGAATACGCGACGGGAATTTGCAGCCAGCCGAACAGCAGCGGAAGCAGGCGCAGTCCGATTTCGCCGTGGAAACCGAGCTGCTTCCACAAATAGAGAAGCGAAAAAAACAGCGGGCGAAAGCAATCTTCCGTGTCGGTAACGAGCCGCGCGCTGTCGCGCAGGAGCGAGAACACTTCGTCGCCATAGAAGCTGTCGCCGAGACCGGGAATCCGCAGCGCCACACCCAGTCCCAGCACGCACCACAGAAAACCCGACGGGCGATATCGCGTGCCCGTCATTTCGGCTTCTCGCAGGTGGCCATCAGGCGATGCTTCAAACCGCAGAACAGCGGGATTTCCGCAAGCAGTTCCATGAGCAGCAGCAGCAGCAGCACCCATTTCGGGCGATACATCGAAGGCACGCCCCAGCGATAGATGCGAATATTCACATATCCGGCTTGGCTCAAATACTTGATCAGCCGCCGCCGCGTGTTGATCCGATACGGCGCTTCGTAGGTTCCTTCGCTGATGATCTTCAGCTTGCGCTTGACCCACTCGCGCTGCCGGATGGTCATAAACTTGTTGGGGAACATAAACGGATTGAACACGCTGTTGGTGTTGATCAGCACTCGCCCGCCGGGCTTGAGCACGCGAAAAAACTCGCCGCAGACTCGGCCGGGATCGTCAATATGCTCAAACACCGAATCGCTGTATACGCCGGCGAAGCACTCGTCGGCAAACGGAAGACTTTCGATCACTCCGCACACACGATGGCGCGGCCACGGATTCTTCTTCATATCCGTTGGAAGCGGATCCAGCCCGACGAGACGCTTCGGCGGCACCTTGCGCTCGCCCAGCGTCGTATTGTCGCCGCAGCCGGCTTCAAGAAGCAGTTCGTCCTCGAATCCGTCCGCCCAATCGGCCATGAATTTATGATTGTAGTAGCCGTTCTTGACGGCCAGACGTTCCCAATAGCCGCGGAACATCGGCGGCACTTGCCTGCGCTGCCATTCATACGTCGAACGGAACGCGCCTTTCGGGAGTGTTTGTTGGTCGGGTTTTCTTGTCATGTGGTCTCGCGAGGTTCTCGAAATGAGTTCACGGTCGGCGCTCTCAGCCCACGTCGCGGATAGCGTCCACCGGCGACAACCGCGACGCCTTGCGCGCGGGATAAACGGCACCGAGATAAGAAAGCAAAATGGCGATCACGATCACGATCGCGAAATCCAGCGGCTGCATCTTCACCGGCAGCGCGTCGAGAAAATAAATGTCCGACGGCAACGACACCCACTTGAAACGAAGCTGGCCGTAGCAGACAAGAAAGCCCAAAGCTGTGCCGAGCAGACCGCCGACGATGCCGACAATCATGCCCTGCGCGCTGAAAATGCGGGCCACGTCGCGGTCGCGCGCGCCCATCGCCTTCAGAATCCCGATGTCGCGCCGCTTCTCCATCGAAACCATAATCAGCGTGGACAGAATATTGAATGCGGCCACGAGAATCACCAGCGACAGAATCGTCGTCCACATCCACTTCTCGATCTTCATCCACGAAAACAGCGTGCGCCGCAGTTCGAACCACGTCTGCGCGTAATACGGCTGATCGAATTTGGCCTCGATCTCGCGCTTGACCTGATCGGCCAGATACATATCGTCGAGTTTGATTTCCAATCCGTCCACCCGTTCGCCCCTCTGAAACAGCGCGCGGGCCGTGGTCAGATCCACGTAGGCGATAATGTCGTCGAACTCGAACAGGCCGGTCTGAAAAATTCCCGTGAGTGAAAACTGTTTGACGGCGGGCGCGGAAAACGTCGAAGTCATTCCCGCCGGAGAAAACAGCACGACCGTGTCTCCGAGCGACACCCCCAACCGCTCCGCAAGAAATCTTCCGAGCACGATTCCCGGCAATCCATTCTGCTCGAAGCGCGCGCTGCCGAGCACGATGTGCCTCGGCAGTTCGCTGACCTGAGCGAGCGTCTGCGGATCCACGCCGCGAATCATCACTCCTTCCGTGGTGCTCTGGTGGCGGAGCATGCCCTTCTCGAAAATATACGGCGACACTCCGATCACGTGCGGCACCTGACTGACGATCGCGGCGGCTTCGCTCCACTCGACGATCCCGCGATCGGCATAGGTGGTGAGACGAACGTGCGCATCGGCTCCCAGAATCCGCGCCCGCACTTCCGTCTCGAAACCATTCATCACCGACAGCACGATGATCAGCGCGGCCACGCCGATGGTCACTCCGCCGATCGAGAGATACGAAATCAGCGAAACAAACCCGCTGTGCGAGCGCGACCGCAGATAGCGAAGCGCGATGTAGACGTCTGTACGCACGTCAACTTCTCAACTGCGGAAACAGAATCACTTCCCGGATCGAAGCCTGATCCGTCATCAGCATCACCAGCCGGTCCACGCCTATCCCCATGCCCGCCGTCGGAGGCATGCCGATTTCCAGCGCGTTCAGAAAGTCCTCATCGAGCGGCTGCGTTTCCTCGTCGCCCGCTTCCTTGAGCCGTTTCTGCGCTTCGAAACGCGCACGCTGATCGAGAGGATCATTGAGCTCCGAGAACGCATTGCCGAGCTCGAATCCCAATGCAAACGGCTGAAACCGCTCGACCAACCGCGCGTCTTCGCGATGTTTTTTCGCGAGCGGCGAGAGCGACAGCGGATAATCGTATACGAAGGTCGGTTCAATGAGCTTCGGGCGAACGAGCGTCTTCATCATCTCGTCGAGCAGCTTGCCCTCGCCCATCTCTTTGGTCACTTCCACGCAGTGCGATTTCGCGATCTCACCTAATTCGCGAACCTCCATTCCGAGCAGATCGTGCCCGGTCGCCTCTTTCAAGAGATCGAAAAACCGCGCGCGGCGGAACGGCTGGCCGAAATCCACCGTCACGCCCTGATACGTGACTTCCGTTTTTCCGAGCGCCGTTCTCGCGACATGTCGAAACAGCTCTTCCGCGAGATTCATGAGGTCGCGGTAGTCCGAGTATGCTTCGTAGAATTCGAGCATGGTGAATTCCGGATTATGGAATTTATCCATGCCCTCGTTGCGGAAATCTTTGCTGATCTCGTAGACCTTTTCGAATCCGCCCACGATCAGCCGCTTGAGATAGAGTTCGTCGGCGATCCGCAGAAAGAAATTGCGGTCGAGCGTATTGTAATAGGTGGTGAACGGTCTCGCCAGCGCTCCTCCGTAGAGCGGCTGCAGGGCGGGCGTTTCCACTTCGAGATAGCCGCGCCCGTCGAGAAACTCGCGCATCGCCGAAATCACCCGCGCCCGCACGCGAAACACGTCGCGTACTTCGGGATTGACGGCCAGGTCCAGGTAGCGCTGGCGGTAGCGCGCTTCCTTGTCGGTGAACGCGTCGAAGACCTGCCCTTCGCGCTCTTTGACCACCGGCAGCGGATGCAGCGACTTGGCGAGTAGCGCAAACTGGCGCGCGCGCAGCGTAGCCTCGCCGGTCTTGGTGCGAAACGCGGTGCCGCTGACGCCGATGATGTCGCCGATGTCGAGCAGCTTGAACAGCGCGTAGCTCTCGTCGCCCACGCGGTCGCGCTGCACGTACACCTGCATCTGACCGAATTCATCGCGCACGTGGCAGAACGCCGCCTTGCCCATCACGCGCACGGTCTGAATCCGTCCCGCAATGGAAAACTCCGGCCCGGCGTGCTCTTCGTTTTCGAGTTTGGAATCGAAATCCGCGAGCAGATCGGGGATGCGGGTATCTTTCTCAAAGCGGTACGGATACGTATTCACGCCGAGCGCAGCGAGTTTCTCCAGCTTCTCACGGCGCAGTCGAAGAATTTGGGAAAGGTCATCAGTGGGAGTCTTATCGCACATAGATTATTTTTTCATGGCTTTTTCAAGGTTTTGCGAAAATGACGGTTGCGACGCATGAGTTTTTGTATATTACCGTCATCCATTCCCAACCATCGCAGAAGATGCAGATCAATTAGAGCACGTAGCGTTTGACACATAGGATATAACTCAATCCCCTTCTTTGCTTTCGTCTCATAATCGGGATTCCTATGAACGATAAAATGCCGAGTAGCCACAAAAGAATCAACTTCCTTGCCATCAAACCATTTTTCATCATCCAATACCTTTGAGGCAATATCGAACATATCCTCTAATCTGCACGCCAGTTTTCGTTGTCTAGCGGTAAACATGCGACTGTGAAGAATTTCCGTCGCTTGTATAAGACTGAGATAACGTAACTCAAGACTTAGGTGATTTTCGTCATACATATCGCGAGAATAGAGTTCCAGTACTGGGAATATATCTATCTCATCTTCAAGCCACTTCGCGAAATAGCCTTCAATACCATCACTTACATCCTCGAGTGTAAAAAGCATGTCTTCATCTGCAATGAAGCGTGGAATTTCGTCATAAGCCTGTGTGCGAAAGTATGTATGAATCGGCAATTGGGTAGCAGCAGTAAAAATATCCAACGCCTGAACCTGCACAGGCCAGGACACTGCCCATGCCAGGAACAGTTGTACACGACCAAGCTTCCGCCAAACATCAGGCCATGCCGATTCATTGTTAAATTCTATTCTTAGGCGAGGAACTTGGTGAAGCGATATTTCCCTTTGTATGCGAGTCCTAGTTAATCCGGCCAATAAAAAGTCAATATTTATTGTACAATCAGACGTAGAAGCAAGTCGGACACTATCTGGGTGATCATAGGTAACTCGGATGGGGCGTTCGCCGCGCATACCTTCTATCGTGAATCCTGTCTTTCCTGCCCACTCGTGCAACAGAGACATATTCACATGCGTCTTCTTCACCACAAGCTTCTCGGGATTCTCAAAGTGCACACCGTCAAACACAAAGTCTGCGGAACACAGGCACTGTCCTGTGAAGAAATCTGGTAACCCTTCGTGACATCCATAAAGCGAAAAAGCACCCTGACCGGAATCGCCTAATATTACCTCGTGATAACGTGTACTCGGAGGAACTGAATAGCTTTCTGGATAGAAATTGTCCTCAAGTTCCAAACGAATACCCTTTGTCTCCGAAAATGATAGCGTGCCCTTCAGCTTACGATCATTTCCAGGTATCCGCCAAAATCCTCTGATTGTCTTTTCGTCTAAGGGAAGAGGCATCTTTCAAGAACGGTATTCTTACACTTCATCATAGTTTGCAATACAGTCAGTCTTGTCC
>JAQTRJ010000106.1 GCA_028711875.1 bacterium
GAATTGGGATTGGCCGACTCCACCCTTGATCCGCTGCACAGCGGTGTCATCGGCGTCGAGCTCTCGTCCATCACCACCACGATCGGCTATCTTAAATCAAAGCGCGGCGCCACCCATCCCGATTTCGCCGCGCATATCGTCCGCGAACTCCTCGATCACGGTGTCGGCGCGGACGACAGCGTGGTCGTCAGCATGACCGGCTCGTTTCCCGGCCTCAATCTGGCTGTGCTCTGCGCGCTCGAAACTCTCGGCGTGAAATCGCTCCGCTTCTGCTCCATCGGCGCGTCCAGTTTCGGCGCCAATCAGGAACAGTTCACGTGGCTTGACATGGAGGACTATCTCCGTCGCGCGCGTCTGCTCAAGCGCCGCAGCGATTTCGTTACGCTCGGCGGCACGGGCGATATCGGCGGCGGTCTGTCGCGGGACGCGCGACGATCCATGAACGAGCGCGCCTTCTCGCTGAGTTATCCGCTGCTCCGCGCACACTCACTTCAGGGACAAATCCGTTTGCGGAACAAATACACCGGCGATCCGCGCCGCTATGCGCTGCTCATCAACGTCGGCGGCAATCATGCCATGCTCGGCAATGAGGGGCGGCTGCTCCCCGGCGGTTGGAACGACGAGAGCACGTTTGCCGCGCTGCGCGATTCGTCCAAAGGGGCGAAGGGTATCGTCTTCGATTTCCTCGAAGCGGGCGTGCCCGTGCTCAATTTGCTTCACATCGAGAGCGTGGCGCGCGATGCGAACTTGCCCTTCGAATTCGATTCGCTGCCGCCGCCCGGAGTGTCGCCCGTTTATTTTTTGACCGCGTCGCCTGTCGAAATTCCCGTCGAGTCCATTCCCGCCGATGAGTAGCGCGCATCTCCGTTCATTTCAATCGTGGCGAAAAGTCTTTGCTGATCCCGTGCTGCGGCGGTGGAGCGGTGATGATCCCCTGTCTCGATGGCAGAGATGTGAGGACATTGTGCCGCGGCGGCGAAGAGGTGATAATCCCGTGTCTCGATGGCGGAGATGTGAGGATCTTATGTCGCGGCGGCGAATCGCCAGATTCGCTCCAATCATCCCTGCCCGTGGAGCGTGCCGCTGATGGAAGGGTGGACGCTGCTCCTCATGATCGCCGCGCTCGCACTCGGCGTGTTTGCGCTGCGCTTGCCCACGGGGATCGCGCTTTTTCTTTCGGCCGCGGCCGGAGCGCTGATCGCCGGGCATGGGTTCCCCGTTCGTCACCTCGTGGAAGGCTCGATCCTCTATCTCGATCCGATCCTGCTCGTCGTGACCTCGCTCTTCTTCATGGGCCTCTTCGAGCGCAGCGGCGCGCTCGCCGCGCTGAACCGTGCCGCCGTCAGCGCGCTCGGCTCGCGTCCGCATGTGTTGCTCGCGCTGCTTACGCTGTTCGTGATGTTCCCCGGCATGCTCACCGGCCTCACCGCGCCCTGCGTCCTCACCACCGGAGCGATGATCGCGCCGGTCCTCATCGGCGCCGGCCTGTCGCGCGCGCGCGCCGGTGCCTTCATCGCTTCCGCGGCGTTTTTCGGAATGGTCGCGCCGCCGGTGAACATCGCCGCCATGCTCATCTGCTCGGGCGTGGATATGCCCTACGTCGGCTTCGGCTGGCCGCTGCTCTTGGCTGCCGTCCCGCTTGCGCTCGTGTCGTCGTTTTTCATCGCCGGAAAAAACGTTCGCGGATTGGCCGACCCCCGATTGATTGAGCAGCTTCCGCCGTCGCATTTCGCGCGCCACGGCCTGAAACTCTATCTGCCGCTGTTGCTCTTGCTCGGGCTGCTGTTCGGCGCGAAATCATTTCCCGAGCACATTCCTTACGTCGGCGTGCCGCTCATGTTTGTGCTGGCGGGAATTCTCGGATTGGTCACCGGCGAACGCGTGCGCCTTACGGACGTCGCGAACTGGGCGATTCGTCAGGCGTTGCCCATCGTCGGATTGCTCGTCGGTATCGGAGTGTTCATTCAGATTCTTACGCTCACCGGCGCGCGCGGCTTCATCGTGGTCGAAACGCTGACGCTGCCGCCCGCGCTGCTCTATCTCGGTCTGGCGCTGCTCGTGCCGCTGTTCGGCGGCGTATCGGCGTACGGATCGAGCAGCGTGCTGGGCGTGCCGCTGCTGCTTGCGCTGCTCCATCACAACGATATCATGGTCGCCGCGGCGATTTCGCTGCTGGCTTCCGTCGGCGATTTTCTCCCGCCCACGCGGCTCGCCGTAATTTTATCCGCTCCCGTCGTGAACGAGGAACCGAATCGGATCTTGCGCGCGTCGCTGATTCCGATTCTGCTCGGAATTCTCGGCGGCGTGGCGATGATTCTCTTCGCCAATCCGCTCGCCCGCCTGCTCGGCTTGAATTGAGAGCCGCTTTATGCAATTTCCCCCCCACTCTGTCGGGGGATGAAGGGGGAGTTTCTATGAGTTTCGCCGAGCCGGGTTAAGCGTTTGATTCCTTCCATGTTCCGATGAATTGGCCACGCGCAACCCGGCCGGAACCTCAGCGATACAATCCCCAAATGGACGCTATTCCAATTTTCTGATTTTCGTCTTTTCGCTTTTTTATTTTCATTATGTACCACTCCATTTCCATCGCCTTGTTCTGGCTCTACTGGGCGATCGCTGCCGCCATCGGCTGGCTGATTCTCCGTGAACTCTTGCGTAGCGCCGATTGGAAAACCCAAGCGACCGCGGCGCTCGCTCTGATTCCGTTTCTCGTGCGGGTCTTTCTCCTGAAATGATTCCTGATCAACCCAGACCGCCGGATAAAATCACTCGTCTCCGCGGAGCCTGTTTCCTGCTCGCGGCGGGATTGCTCGCGGCAGTCGCCGCGCGCCAGATGCTGCCCGCCCGCTGGGACGAGCCGGTCTTTCCGTCGCGCAGCATGAGCCGCGTGCTCCGGATCTCCGATTATTTCTCCGGTCTGAAACACACCCGCGCCGATACGGAAATCTATCTGTTTGAGGGCCGCGAACCGGGCGGCGCGATGCTTGTCATGGGCGGTACGCATCCGAACGAACCCGCGGGGTTTCTCACGGCCGTGCTGCTTGCGGAGAATCTGTCCGTGGAGCGCGGCCGCGTGTTCGTCATTCCGCGCGCGAATCACAGCGGCTTCACCCACACCGAACCCGGCGAAGCGCATCCGATGTCGTTCGCAATTCCCACGTCCGCCGGAACGCGCCGCTTCCGCTGCGGCTGCCGCTTCACGAATCCGCTCGATCAGTGGCCCGATCCCGAAGTGTATCTTCATCACCCGTCCGGTCAGCGGCTGTCGGGACCGGAAACCCGCAATCTCAATCGCTCGTTTCCCGGTCGCGCCGATGGAAATTTCACCGAGCGGCTCGCCTTCGCCGTCACCGCGCTGATCGAGCGCGAACAGATTGACCTCGTGATGGATCTGCACGAAGCGTCGCCCGAGTATCCCGTCATCAACGCGATCGTGGCCCACGAACGCGCGATGGACGTGGCCGCGCTGGCCAATCTCACGCTGCAAGCCGAAGGAATTTCGTTCGCGCTCGAGCCATCGCCGCAAAATTTCCACGGCCTTACTCACCGCGAAATCGGCGACGCGACTCCGGCGCTGGCGATTCTCATGGAGTCGGCCAATCTCATGCAGGGCCGGCTCCGCGGACGCTGCGACGCGGGTCTTATTCTCGACGGCAAGGACCCGTGGTATCTTGCCGCCGCCCGCGCCGGATTGCTGCGCGTTCCCTATGACGAAGCGGGAATTCCGCTCGACGTCCGCGTCGGCCGTCATCTCGCGGGCATCCGCGCGATCACCGACGCTCTGAATTTCATCTCGCCCGATCGCGCAATTTCTTTATCGGGAATTCCGACCTATTCCGAGGTTCAGCAGCGCGGCGTCGGCGCGTTTCTTTCTCCAAAATAACGATCTTCTATCCATAGGATTTCCTCCATGAAAACCCTCGTCATGGTTCTTTCGCTGTTATTTGCATGGGCCGCCGTCGCTGAGGAGCGTCCCTTCGCCGAGCCGATCCTGCTCACCAGCTGCGGCCAGAGTGCCGACGTGCTCATGATGAAAACCCTGCTCGCCCGCGATTCTCTGTCGTTTGAGTTCCTGCCTTCCGCCACGGCTGAAAATCTCCCGAACATGGGATCGCTGCTCATCGTGCTTGGCGGCAGCAGCAAGGGACTCGGCGCGGCCAAGATCAGCGAGGCTGACGAGATTGCCCGCGTTACCGCGCTCACCGCCGCCGCCGAAGCCGCGGGGATTCCGATTCTCGCCGCGCACATCGGCGGACTGAATCGGCGCGGCCCGCTCTCCGATCCGTTCAATCGCCTCGGGGCCGAACAATCCTCGCGCCTTGTCGTGGTCAAGGGCGGCGACGACGACGGTTTCTTCGCCAAGATTGCCGCGGAGAAGAGCATTCCTCTCGACACGCTGAACACCGCTCTCGATGTTGCCCCGCTGCTCGCGGAAATCTATCATGAATACCCAAGTGCGGAGGCAGAGAAACAGGAATAGATTGAAAGCGCGCCCCGGAATCTTGATTTCGGGGCGCGCTCACGTTCGCTCGCCCTTACGCGAATTCTCATCTCCGAGGAGGACCACCATGCGTTGGCTGATTCTTCTTCTGCTGCCCGTGCTTGCCTGTGCGGAAATCCACTTTCTCACGCCGTCCGGTTCCATCCAGACGGCGATTGATTCAGCGCAGGTCGGAGATACGCTCGTGCTGGAAGAGGGAGTCTATACGGAAACATTCCTGCCGCGCGGAAAAGATCTGACCATTGCCAGCCGCTTCCTGCTCGATGGCGATACCGCTCATATCCAGAATACGTTCATCCAACCCGATCTCCAGCGCCCCGACACGGGCAGCGTATGCATCTACGGCTCCGGCGAAACTCTCGAAAGCCGACTGATCGGCCTGCGTTTTCGATACGGCTCTGGAACGCGAATCATGGCACTGGGGGAAGTGGATTATGCAGGCGGCGTGATTCTTGTTCACGATTCGTCTGCCCTTTCCGTCGAATCCTGCATTCTCGAGCTTTCTTCGTCCTGTTTCGGGGGTGGTCTCGCGACGGTGGGAACGAGCGCGTCGTTTCCCACAGCTTTGCAATTGATAAAGACGACGATTCGAGACTGCTATTCGTCTCGCTATGGGGGTGGGATTTTCGCCCGCTACTGCTCGCTTCGGGTAGCGCATTCCGAACTGGAGTTCAACACCAGTGATTGGATCGCTGCCGGCGATATAGTCGATTCGCATGTTTCGATCGAGTCCACGCGCGTCTGTGATAACTATGGCCAGATGGGTGGGCTTTTTTGCGGATGGTCCACCGGTATCATCTCCCAGTGTTCCTTCGAAGACAACGCCACCGACAGCACTTATCTCCATTCGGCGGCCCATCTTGAACTCATTCGGTTCTACGGCACTCTGGAACACTGCGTTTTCCTTCCCAACCGGGGCGGACACAAGAGCTTCTATATCTCCGATACCCACCGCTTCCAGTGCGTGAACAATCTCTTCGTCGGCAATTCCTCCGCCATTGACTACGGCACACTCTTTCTGGAACGGTACAACGGAGATGTGGCATTCAATGTCTTTCTCGACAACGAAACGGGCTACGGCGGCACGTTAGTTTCCAATCGCTCCGAGGAGGCGCTCATTCACAACAATGTCTTCCGAGGTAATCGCGTCGTGGAGATCGGCAACTACGGATCGGCCATTCAAATTCAAGGCTTGGCTCCCCTGATCTGGGAGAATCTTTTCGAGGGAAATCTCGGTGCGGCCGTCGCCCTGACTGGCGGCCAGCCGTTCTTCGTGGAAAACAACTGGTGGGGCGACGCTTCGGGTCCGTTCCACCCGACCCTGAATCCTCAGGGACACGGGGATACGCTGCTGCAGGAAAACGCCTCGTTCGTTCCATGGCTCACCGATCTGCCCGACACCGTCAGCTCCGTGGAATCCCGCCGGCCGGAGTGGAGTCCCGCCACGTGGCGCATTCACGCGGTCTATCCCAATCCGTTTAATTCGAATTTCCGCGTTTCGATCTCGGGAATTGTCATGGGCGACTTTCGCCTGACGCTCCACAACCTGCTTGGACAGCAAGTCGCGGTGATCCATGAAGGATTCCCCGTTCCGGCGGAGATTCTCTTTGCCGCGCCCCCCAACCTCGCGGCGGGCATCTATTTTCTTCATGCCTGTTCGCGTGAGCATTCCGAATCGCGAAAGCTCATCTTTTTAAAGTAATCGTTCATCCCTCGCACTCGTGAACAACAAAAAAGCGGCCCGATCCACCGGATCGGGTCGCTTCTCTATCTTCTCTCCCCCCACTTTGTGGGGGGACAAAAGGGGGGAATGCTATTTCATCAGCAGCATCTTTTTCGTCATCGCGAAGCCCGGCGTTTCCATGCGATAGAGATACACGCCGGCGCCGACCAGCTGTCCGTCGTCCGTCCGTCCGTCCCACGTCACCGTATGCGCACCCGTCGTGTAGCGGGCCTCCGTCAGCGTCCGCACCTGCTGTCCCATCAGGTTATAGACCCGAATGCGCACGTCCGCGGTGGTCGGCACGTTGAACATGATCTGCGTTTCCGGGTTGAACGGATTCGGGAAATTCTGCGCCAGATCGAACCGGTCCGGCAGCACCAAACCCCGGCCATCCACGGCGAGATTTCCAAGGTGGAAAATCGAGTCCGTCGTGTCGTGGGTGAAAACCGTGGTATGCTGGGAACTGCTGCAGCGGAGCGCGATTTGGCAATAGTTGAGAGTGACGTCGTTGGGCAGCGTGAAGCGGATTTTCGTGCACAGCGAACAGGATGCCAGAACTCCCCACTGCGTCGGAGTCGTGTTCACGTTATAGAGCAGATAGATCTTCGATCCCGAATTGCATTGCGCTGTCGGACGTTCGAAGAACAGCGAGTCCGTTTGTCCCGCCAGGTTTTGTCCCGTCACGTTCCCGTCCGGTCCGGAAACGAACCGTTTCAGATACGTGCTGCCGACGTCCGTGTTGGACGGATCGGACGGCAGGCTCGTGTTGAAGGCTCGCACGTAGTAGGTGTGCGGCGTGGTTGAGGTTTCGGGGAAAACGGCCGTTCGAGCTACTGCGTTTGCTGTGGCTACCGGGGTTGCGTCGTACTC
>JAQTRJ010000107.1 GCA_028711875.1 bacterium
CGAGGATTTGAACGCCCAGATCCAGCATCACGCCGCCGCCGGAGATTCGCGTGTTGCTGAGCCACGGACTGCGCGACCAGCGATCGTTTTTTTTCAGCCAGCGGGTGCGGACGGTGATGATCCGTCCCAGTTCCTCGGCTTCGATGAGTTTTTTCAGCGTAACGCAGTCGGGGCGAAAGCGCAGATTCATGGCGGCCATCAGCGTCCGGCCGGCGTCGCGGGCCGCTTCCACCATCCGCCAGGCTTCGGCGGCTTTACGGGCAATGGGTTTTTCGACCAGCACGTGCTTGCCCGCCGAAAGCGCAGCGAGGGTAACGGCAAGATGGGAGTTGGTCGGCGTATTGACGTGGACGGCATCCACGTCATCGCGCGCGAGCAGCCGTTCGGGATCGCGATAAAAATGGGGAATTTTAAATTTATCGGCGATGGCCGCCGCCTTGGCCATTTCGAGATCGGCGATGGCGACGATTTCAGCGTCCGGATGCTTTTTCAAGATCGGGACGTGAATGAGCTGCGAGATTCCTCCCGCGCCGATAATTCCGATGCGCAGCTTATCCGCCACGAGGTGTGTCTCCGCTTTCCCGAATGGAATCGAGATACGATTGCAGAATCAGAACAGCCGCCGACATGTCCACGCGTCCGCGCTGCCGGCGCTCCGAGAGTCCGGCCTCGGTCAGGGCGCGGCGGGCCTCCTGCGAGGAATAGCGTTCATCCCAGCGGTGAACGCGGTAGCCCGCCCGCTCGAGTTCGCGGATGAACCGGTCCACCTGTCGGGCTTTGGGACCGGTTTCTCCGCGCAAGGTCAGCGGGTAACCGACGACGATTTCGTCAATGATTTCGTCGCGGACAACGCGGGCGAGGCTGGCCGGAACTCCGGACGTCGGCCAGATCTCGTAGCCCACGGCGAGCACGCCGCGGTCGTCGGAGATGGCCACTCCGGTCCGCTGTTCGCCCCAGTCCAGAGCGAGATACCGGGGCACGGCCGACTCAGATTTGGTCGAGAGGTTTTTTCAGCGCTTCCTTCAGGAGTTTGCCGGGCTTGAAGTGCGTTTTCCGGCGCGCGGCAACATAGATGATCTCGTTTGTTTTCGGATTGCGCGCTTTCGGTTTGGGTTTGGTTTTTTTCACTTCGAACACGCCGAAATCGCGAATCTCGATGCGAAGTTCGGCTTCATTGCCGGACATGATCTCTCGCAAAACGGTGAAGGTGTCGTTCACCACCTTAGCCACGGTGTCCGGCCGTTCCTGGCTGCGCTGGCACACCCGCTCGACCACATCTTTCTTAATGAAAGTTCGCATTCGGCCTCCTTCGGCACTTTCCGCAGGTGGATATGTTGGAGTCGGTTTGATTCCGCAGAAAACTATTCGAGAATAGGATCGTTCGCCGCGATTCCGGCCGGGTTACGCGCGGCGCGAATTTCCCATGCCATAGACTTGGGAGCGCTGAACCCGGCTCGGCGCTTCGTCCGAAACCGCGTTTATTTTTCGGGAGCCGTCTCTTCGTCCACGCGCTCGACGTGAATGACGTCCTTGATGGACTTCATCCGTTTGATGACGCGTGTCAGATGGGGCAGCGATTTCACTTTGAGCGTGAGCTGTCCGACCGCGAACGCGTCTTCGGTGCGCATTTCAAAATAGAGAATGTTCGCCTCTTCCTTGGCCATGGCCGTCGTCAGGTCGTTAAGCAGGCGCGGCCGCTCCTTGCCGATGACGCGCACGCGGATGTTGAAGGTCGCTTCCTTGTCCACGTCCCATTCGACGGCGATGTTGCGCTCGGGGCGTTGCATGAGACGCGGGATATTCTTGCAGTCCACGCGATGCACTGAGACGCCGCGGCCGGTGGTGATGAAGCCGGTGATTTTATCGCCGGGCAGCGGCTGACAGCAGCGGCCGAAACTGATCGCCACGTTTTCCATGCCGTGGATGCGGACGCCCGATTCGTTGCCCTTAACGCGGCGGATGACCTTGGAAAGAATCGAACCCCAGCCCTGTCCGGTGGATTCCTCGGCGGGCAGCAGTTTGCGCAGTACGGACTGGACGGCCAGATCGCCGGCGCCGATGGCCGCGTAAAACGTGGGCAGATCGTCCTGGCCGAACAACAGCGCCACGTCGGAGACTTCCTTCTCCGACTTCTTGACGTGATATTTTTGCAGCTCGCGGGCGAGAATTTCCTGTCCCAGCTTGACCGATTCGTCGAAGTGCTGTTCCTTGAGCCACTTCTTGATTTTCGACTGGGCGCGCGAGGTTCGGACAAACTGCAGCCAGTCGGGATTGGGACGCTGGTTGGGCGAGACGATGATCTCGATCACGTCGCCGCTGTGCAATTCGGATTTCAGCGGCGTGATCTGGCCGTTGACCTTGGCGGCCATCGCATGGAGGCCGACGTCGGTATGGACGGTGAAGGCGAAATCCACCGGCGTCGCACCGCGCGGGAGCGTAATGAGCCGGCCGCGCGGAGTGAAGACGAAAATTTCTTCCTGAAAGAGATTGATCTTGAGGTTTTCGAGAAATTCCTGCGAGGTGGCCGCTTCGGCGCGCGAATCGAGCACGCTGCGCAGCCACTCCATCTGGTGGTCGAGTTCCTCGCGGGTGGCTCCGCCCTCTTTGTATTTCCAGTGCGCGGCGATGCCGATTTCGGCGGTGTGGTGCATGGTTTCGGTGCGGATCTGCACTTCGATTTTGCGGCCCCCGGGACCGAAGACCTTCGTGTGCAGCGACTGATACATGTTGGACTTGGGGGTCGCCACGAAATCGGTGAACTTGCCCTCGATCGGCGTGTAGATCGAATGGATGACGCCGAGCGCGTGGTAGCAATCCTCGATCCGGGGAACGATGACGCGAACGGCGATCAGATCGAGGATGTCGTCGAAGGAGTAGCCGCGGTTGCGAATCTTGCTGTAGATGGAGTAGAGATGTTTGGCGCGTCCTTGAACGCGGGCTTCGATGCCGGCGTGCCGGAGTTCCTGCTCGAGCCGCTCGGTGACCTGCGCCGCGAGCTGTTCGCGCTCGGCCCGCTTCATCGAGACCTTTTCGGCCAGTTCCTTGTAGGTGCGCGGTTCGAGCACTTTAAAGGCGAGATCCTCGAGTTCCCACTTGATCTGATAGATGCCGAGCCGATGCGCGAGCGGCGCGTAGACGTCGAGGGTCTCGTAAGCGATGCGCTCCTGATTCTTGCGGGGCAGGTAGCCAATCGTCCGCATATTGTGCAGACGGTCGGCGAACTTGATGAGGATCACCCGCAAGTCCTGCGACATCGAGAGCAGCATCTTGTGGAAATTTTCCGCCTGCTTTTTCTCGACGGATTCGTACTTGAGCTCGGGAATTTTGGTGACGCCGTTCACGAGATTGGCGATCATGTCTCCGAATTCCCGCGCGATGTCCTCGATGGTGATGTCGGTGTCCTCGACGACATCATGGAGCAGAGCGGCGGCGACGGCGACGTCGCCGACGTGCAGATCGGCGAGCATGTGGGCCACGGCCAGACTGTGAACGATGTAGGGTTCGCCGGAGATCCGGCGCTGGCCGTGATGAGCTTTATAGGCGAAACGGAACGCGCGATCAATCAGATCGAGATCCGCATCGGGCGTATTCTGAAGCACGGTCACACGGATCGCTTCGAATTCGGCCAAGCGCTCGGCTTCCACCTCGTGATAGAGCGGATCCGTAAGCGCGGGCAGCGCGAGTTTGGTGTCTGTCGAGGCGACTTCCATGACGTCAGAACGGTTCTTCGTCCTCGCTCTCTTCGAGTCCGGATGCCGCGTCTTCCGCAGCGGCTTCGACATTCGCCGGGGGCTGCTGCGTGGTGAGGGACGCAAACATGGTATACTTGCCGACAAAACTCAGCGGCACGCTTCCGATCGGGCCGTTGCGGTTTTTCGAGATGATGATCTCCGCCAGATTTTCCAGATCAAACTCGCGGCCTCCGATTTCGTATTTTTTGCTCTTGATGAAGTCCTTGTAGACTTCGGGACGATAGACGAACATGACCACGTCGGCATCCTGCTCGATCGCACCCGAATCGCGCAGGTCGGAAAGCATGGGCTTGCGGTCGCCGCCGCGGGTTTCGGGCGCGCGCGACAACTGCGACAAACAGATGATCGGAACGCGCAGCTCTTTGGCCAGCGCCTTGAGCGAGGCGGAGACGAAAGCCACCCACTGCTGCAGGTTGTCGGCCATCTTGGGCGGTTGAATGAGCTGCAAATAGTCCACCACAATCAGGCCGATTTTATGCTCGATCCAGAGCTGGCGGGCGCGGGCGCGGAGCGCTTCGATGCCGAGACCGGAGTCATCGAGATAGATGGGGAGCTCGGCCAGTCGTCCCGCCGCCTGCACAAGCCGCCCGTATTCCTCGTCAGTCAGCCGCGCCGTGGAGTTCAGGCGGCGCAAACCGATGTGCGCTTCGGAGGAGAGCATGCGCATCATGAGCTGGCGCGAGTCCATTTCCAGCGAGAAGACCGCCACCGGACAGTCGCGGCGCTCGGACGCGTGGCGGGCGATGTTCATGGCCAGCGAGGTCTTGCCCATCGAGGGACGGGCCGCGATGATAATCAGCTCGCCGCGCTTGAAGCCGGTGGTCAGATCGTCGAGTTCGTGGAAGCCGCTGCTGACGCCGGCCAGATATTCGCCGCTGGCTTTGAGCTGCGTCAGGTACTCGACGGTGTCGTGCGCGACGGAATCGAGTTTCTGGGCGATGCGGCCGCGGCGTTCGCCGACGAGATCCACCAGCCGCTTCTGCAGATCGTCGAAGACGTCGTCGGCGCGGGCGGACGGATCATAGCACTCGGAGGTCACATCGTTGCCGAGACCGATGATCCGGCGGAGCATCGCCTTTTCATGGACGAGACTCGCGTAGTGCTCGACGTTGGCGGCGGAGGGCACGCTCTCCATGAGTTCGGTCAGCGCGACCGCGCCGCCGATTTCCTCGAGCTTGCCTTCGCGCCTCAGCTGCTCGGTGACGGTGACGAGATCAATCGGCTCGTGATGCCGGTCGAGATCGCGCAGGGCGCGGTAGACGATGGCATTGGCCGGGCGATAGAAGGAATTCTCGTCGAGCAGATCGGAGACCCGCGCGTAGGCGCTGCCGTCGAGCAGCAGAGCGCCGAGGATCGCCCGTTCCATGTCGAGCGACTGGGGCGGAATCCGGGGGCCGGTTCCGTTGTCGGCGGACTTGGCGGTGTGCGCGGGGTAGGTCATCGTTTTTCGTTTATATTCCGGGCACGCGGGGAGGCGTACCTCGGCGCCCCCCTTCTATTTCTCCCACGAAGTGGGGGGAAGGAGAAAGATTTTCTCGCGCTAACTGAGTTCGTCGTACATCTGCCGCAGAAGGCGAAAATCCTGCTCGCCGAGGGTACGCTGATTCATGTTGCGCAGATAATACGCCGGGTGATAGGTGACGAGCACCTGCATGCCCTGCCACGGGATCACACGGCCGCGCAGCTCTTTCATCGGCAATTGCAGATCGAGCAGCGCCGTGGCGGCGTGCCGTCCCAAACAGACGAGAATGCGCGGAGCGATCAGCGAAAGCTGCGTGAGCAAATACGGACGACAGGTCTCGATTTCGAGCGGCTCGGGATCGCGATTGCCGGGCGGCCGACACTTGAGCACGTTGCAAATGTATACATGACGGCGATCCAGTCCAACCTCGGCCAGCATGTGATCGAGCAGTTGGCCGGCGCGTCCGACGAACGGTATTCCCTGTAAATCTTCATCGCGACCCGGAGCTTCGCCGACGAAGACGATGGGAGCTTCGGGATTACCGACACCGAACACGAACTTGGTGCGCGTGTAACCAAGCGGACACTTCGTACAGCCGGAGATCGCCGCGTGGAACGATTCCAGATCGCGCGGCAGAGGCTCCCGCGTACCGGGCCGTCCGGCGCGCGACGACGCGGGCAGCATCAGGCCGTCTTCAAACAGCTCCAGATTTCGGAAGTAGCCGTGCGCGAGCGTCCGCGCTTCCTCATAACCCACCGATGGTCTCCGTCACTCGGTTCGCGTCTGATTCGCCGCACCCATCACGGTTTTTTCTTGCGCGCGCCCCGTCCCGTGTTTTTCTCGGATTGCTCGCCCAGCGCGCCTTTCGGCTTGACCGCCGCGCGCGGACGACGGGCGGGCTTTCTGAGCGGCTTGGGAGCCGGAGCAGCAGGCGGCGCTTCCGTGATGACGGGAGGCGGGGGCGCTTCGGGCACCATCAATTCGGCCTGCGCGGCGGCCTTGCGGGCGCGCGCCTTGGCGGCTCGTCGTCCGCCGCGTCGCGTTCGAGACGACTTTTTCGCAGGCTCGGCAATCGTCTCCACCGCAATCGGGTCGGCAACCACTTCCTCGACGATTTCCACCGGCGGCGGAGGCGGAGCTTCTTTCGCGATTTCCGGCGGGGCTTTCCGGCCGCGACCGCGACGCCGGGAGGATCGCCCGCTCCGGCTATTCGACGGAGGACGCGGCGCTTCTTCGATCACCGGTTCTTCACTATCGTCTTCGATATCGAAACCGTCGTCGGGCGGCTCGCTCTCGATCTCCGGTTCCGGCTCGGGATAGCGATGGATGCGAATGACTTCGTCGAGAATGACGCGCGCCACTTCCCGCTTGGATTGCAGCGGCAGTTCGGAGACCTGTCCGCTGCGATGGATAAGCAGAACCTGATTCGTGTCGCCGGCGAAGCCGCTGCCGGGCGCGAGCGGATTGTTGGCCACCACGATATCGAGATGCTTGTCGCGCAGTTTGCGGAGCGCGTTCTCCAGCAGATTTTCGGTTTCCAGCGCGAAGCCGACGATGACACAGTTCCCCTTATGCCCCGCCAGACCGCGCAAAATGTCCTCGGTGGCGACGAGCTTCACGTCGGCGTCGGGATCACCCTTCTTGATCTTGTGATCGGCGGTAGCGGCAAAGGTATAGTCGGCGACCGCCGCGGCCATGAGCACGATGTTCGACTGAGGAAATTCCTGCTTGACCGCCGCCGCCATGTCCGCCGCCGTGACGACCGAGCGCACGCGCACGCCGGCGGGCGGAATCACGTCGGTGGGACCGTGCACCAGCAC
>JAQTRJ010000108.1 GCA_028711875.1 bacterium
GGACGCGGAAGTCGAAGTGCTGGGCGTGAATCACGCGGAGATCGGACAGCACTTGGCGGCGCGCTGGAGTCTGCCGGAGATTCTGCGCGAATCGGTCGGCTGTCATCACGATCCGCAGGAGGCACAAACTCACGGGGCGCTGGCGGCGGTGGTGAGCGTAGCGGACGCGATTGCGCGGCGACTCGGCGTGGGAAACGGCGGCGGCGCGGATCCGGTCGTGACGGACGCGACCTTAAGTCTGTGCGGGCTGGACGCGCAGCGGTTGGACGCGATCACCTCGGAACTGCGAGATCTCCTGGAGCAGCAAGTCAGCGAGGTGACGGCGGAGCACTAATCGCCGCGCGTTATGAACATCGGCATCGCACAGGTGGAGCTGTTCGTTTTGGTGTTTATCCGCGTGACCGCCGCGCTGGCGGTTTTGCCGGTGTTCAGTCATCGCGCGGTGCCGACGATGGTCAAGGCGGGGATCGGCGGAGCGATCGCGCTGCTGCTGGCGCCGACGATCAGCGGCATCGCGGGGGGAACGAGCGGAACGATCGCCGATTTTATTCTGCTGGCGATTCGCGAGACTCTGTGCGGGATTCTGATCGGTTTCGCCGGGCAATTCTTGTTCTATGCGGTGGATATCGCCGGTCAAATGATCGGTTTTCAGGCGGGATTTTCGATTGTCGCTTCGATTGATCCGAACACGGAAGCGCAAAGCACGGTTCTGACGCAGGCGTACAACCTGACCATGCTGCTGGTGTTTTTGACGATTGACGGCCATCACATGATGCTGCAAGCCGTCGCGGACAGTTTTCGACACATTCCCATCGGCGGACTGGCGGCGGGCGCGCCGTTGGCGGAGTGGACCCTGAACGCGGCGCAGACGGCACTGGCCGACGGGGTGCGCTTGGCCGCGCCAATCATGGTGACGCTGCTGTTAACCGACGTGGGACTGGGAATTCTGGTGCGCGTCGCGCCGCAAATGAACGTGTTCGTGGTCGGGTTTCCACTGAAGATCGGTGTCACGCTCATAATGATGGGGATTACGCTGGGCGCGATGATTTCGATTTTCACAACGCAATACGGAGATTTCGTCCGGGGCATGCCGGAATTCTTCAGATTGTTGACGACGCCATGAGTTTTTTCAGCGACGAAGGCAAAACCGAAAAAGCGACGCCGCACCGACGCGAGAAGGCGCGCTCGGAAGGCAGCGTCAGCAAGTCCATGGAGCTGAACTCGGCGGCCGTGCTGATCGGCTCGTCGCTGCTGCTGATTGCTTTCGGAAATTACATGATGCGCGGCCTGGAACACATGATGCGGACGATCCTCAGTAACAGCGGATCGGTGGAATTCACGAGCGGGACGCTCCAGCCCTATATGGTGTCGGGCATGAAAGCGCTGGGGCTGCTGCTGGCTCCGGTGCTGCTCGGGATCATGGCGGTGGGCGTGGCCGTGAACGTCGGTCAGGTCGGTTTCCGGATCACTCCGCAAGCGGCGTATCCGAAACTCTCGCGACTGAACCCCGCGCACGGATTCGGACGGCTGTTTTCGGCGCGGTCGCTGGTGGAATTGGGAAAAAACGTGCTCAAGCTGGCGGTAATCGGCGGGGTGATTTATCTGACGATCGCGGGACAATTGGAGAAAATATTTTCCCTTCTCTATCTGCCGATCGGATCGCTGGGATCGGTGGTGGGACAGATGCTGGGGCGGGTGTTTTTGACGGCGTCGCTGTCGCTGCTGGCGATCGGGCTGCTTGACTTCTTCTACAATCGCTTCGAGTTCGAGAAATCCCTGATGATGACCAAAGAGGAAGTCAAGGAGGAATCGAAGCAGACGGAAGGCGATCCGCAGGTCAAGGGAAAAATCCGCGAGATCATGGTCAAGACCAGCATGTCGCGGATGATGAAGAAGGTTCCCGAAGCGGACGTGGTAATCACGAACCCGACCCACTTGGCGGTGGCGCTGAAGTACGACCGGCAGAAAAGCGCCGCACCGATCGTGGTGGCGAAGGGCGCGCGCAAGGTGGCCGAGCGGATCAAAGCGATCGCCGAGGAGCACGGAATTCCGATCGTCGAGAACGTGCCGCTCGCGCACGCGTTGTATAAGACCGTGGAGATCGGCCGCGAGATTCCGGTGAATCTGTACAAGGCGGTCGCTGAGGTGTTGGCCTACGTATACCGGCTTAAGAGAAAATTCTTTGGAGTGGCCTGATAACCCATGACTCCCGCGAGACCGAAGGTCGCGTCGGCGCGCAGCGCCGCATCCGGAATGAAGAGTCTGCTGGGGCACAGCGACGTCGCCATGGCGATCGCGCTGGTCGGGATCATCATCGTGATGGTGATTCCGATTCCGACGTTCCTGATTGACATTTTGCTCGCGCTCTCGATCTCGGTGGCCTTGGCCATGCTGCTGACGGCGATCTACGTGGAGGAGCCGCTCAAGTTCTCGGTGTTTCCGGGACTGCTGTTGGTTACCACGCTGTTCCGGCTGTCGCTGAACATTGCCACGACGCGGCTGATCCTCAGCGAAGGCTACGCGGGGAATATCATTCAAGCGTTCGGCGGTTTCGTAATCAAAGGCAACTACGTCGTCGGCATTATCATCTTCCTGGTGCTGGTGGTCATCAATTTGGTGGTGATCACGAAGGGATCGGGACGGATCGCGGAAGTAGCGGCGCGGTTCACGCTCGATGCGATGCCGGGCAAGCAGATGGCGATTGACGCCGATCTGAATCAGGGATTGATTGACGAGAAGGAAGCGCGGGGACGCCGCGAGAAGATTCGCCGCGAGGCCGATTTCTACGGGGCGATGGACGGCGCGTCGAAGTTCGTGCGCGGGGACGCCATCGCCGGGCTGCTAATCACGGCGATCAACATTTTCGGCGGGTTCGCGGTGGGGATGCTGCAGATGAAGATGGATTTCCGTCAGGCGCTGCAGACGTTCACCACGCTGACCGTGGGCGACGGACTGGTTTCGCAGATTCCCGCGCTGATCATTTCGGTGTCGGCGGGCATCACCGTGGCGCGGGCGGCCTCGGAGGGCAATCTCGGGCACGACGTGACCACGCAGCTGCTCGGCTATCCGCGGGCGATCTATATCGCATCGGGCGTGCTGGCGCTGTTCGCGATCACGCCGGGCATGCCGACGATTCCGTTTCTGGTGTTGTCCGGTTCGCTGGCGGCGCTGGGACGGCTCAGCGCGCGCGCGCAAAAGGAAAACGCGATGAGCTCGCAGAAGGACGAGGCGGGCGACGCGGCCAAGCGCAAGCCGGAGCGGGTGGAGGATTTCGTGCCCGTGGATCCGCTCGAGATCGAGATCGGCTACGGGCTGATTCCGCTGGTGGAGGGCGGGCCGGGTGGCGATCTGCTCGAACGGATCACGACGTTGCGGAGACAGTACGCGCTGCAGACGGGGCAGGTGATTCCGCCGGTGCGGATCCGCGACAACACGCAGCTTTCGCCGAGCCTTTACGTGATTAAAATTCGCGGAACGGAGGTTGGGCGCAGCGAGCTCAAGCCAGCCATGCTGCTCGCGCTGACTCCGGGCGAAAACGCGCCGCGCATGGAGGGAATTCCGACCCGCGAGCCGAGTTTCGATCTGCCGGCGATCTGGATTCCGCGCGGACAAAAAGAGCGGGCGCAGATGGGCGGCTACACGGTCATCGAACCGGCGGCGGTGGTGGTGACGCATTTGTCCGAGATTTTGAAGAAGGAAGGTCACCGGCTGATGTCGCGGGACGCGGTGCAGGAGCTGCTTGACGCGGTGAAGAAAACGCATAAGACGGTGGTCGAGGAGCTGGTGCCCGCACAGCTGGGGATCGGGCAGGTGCAGAAGGTGCTGCAGAGCCTGCTGCGCGAAGGCTTGCCGATTCGCGACATGGTGACGATTCTGGAAACTCTGGCCGACTACGCGCCGGTGACCAAGGATACGGAATTTCTCACGGAAGCGGTCCGGGCGGCGCTCGCGGCGGCGATCGCGTACCGGTATGAAGACGAGCCGGGCAAGCTGTCGGCGCTGACCATTGATCCCAAGCTCGAGCATATGATCGCGGAGGGATTGCGCACGTCGGCGAAGGAGGGAACGGAGTTCGCGCTGCCGTCATCGCTGGCGAAGAAGGTGGTGAGTAAGCTGAACGCGCTCTCGAAGCATATGCTGAGCAGCGGATTCCAGCCGATTTTAGTCACGGCACCCGGCATTCGAAATTTCTTCCGGCGTTTGGCCGAGCCGGAGATGCCGAGCCTTGTGGTGCTCTCGCTGGGCGAGCTGCCATTGACCACCCGGGTCGTTCCGATGGGCATGTTGAATCTGGAAGGATAGGCCGCTATGAAGACGCACAAGTTTGTGGCTCCCACGATGAAGGAAGCGATTGCCCGGATCAAGGAAGAACTGGGCGAAGACGCGCTGATTATCCGTTCCGAGCGAGTCAAGGTGGGCGGGCCGATGAACCGGATTCGTCCGGAGATGATCGAGGTAACCGCCGCTCGTGCCGAGGAAGTTAAAGACGAGGCGCAGGTTGGCCCTGAATTTGCTGAAACTCTGGATCGAACTATGTCACGAACTTCCGCGCAATCCAGACCAGCGGTTCCGGATTTTCAGCTTGGGCAGATTTCCGATGAGGTCAGGCGGCTTCGGGACGATCTCGCGGACTTAGGCAAATTGCTTAAGTCCAGTCAAATGGACAAGATGCCGCGAGAGCTCGCCGCCGCATGGCAACGCCTCGGTGAATCCGGTGTGAACGATCAGTGGGCGGCGGATCTGGCGCAGGACGCGCTCCTCCGGCTCGATCCCAATGAGCTGGTCTCTGCCCCGGTCGTCGAAAACTACCTGATTTCCCGGATTGCGCGCGCTGTGCGGCCAGCGCCCCAGATGACGGCGCGGCCCAATCGCAGCTATGTTCTCGTGGCCGTAGGATCTCCGGGAGCGGGGAAAACGACGCTTCTGCAGAAGCTCGCGTCCGACCCGGCGGCGTTTGGAAAACGCCGGATCGGTTTGATTTCGCTGGATACGCACCGCATGGCCGCAGTCGAGCAATTGCGCGCGTTCGCACGGATCGCCGGGCTGCCGCTGGAAGTGGTGTTCCGTCCCGATCAGATCGCCGCGGCCGTGCAGAAACTCGGGAGAAACGAGATCATTCTGGTGGACACGCCCGGATGCGCTCCCGATGACGGCGAGAAGCTGCGGGGGCTGTCCGAATTCCTGAACGCGCTGAATGCGGACGAGATTCATCTGGTGTTGAACTCGACGACGCGCGACGATGAGATGATCCACGCGGGCCGCCGCTACCGGGAGATCGGACTCACGCATTTGAGCTTCACTCACACCGACGAATCGCTGCGTCACGGATACCTGTTGAACATCGCGCGTTCCGCCGAGCGGCCGATCGCCTGGCTAAGCCGCGGTCAGGGATTCGTGGGCTGCATCGAACGGTTCACACCCGAGCACTTGCGCCGGTGGATCGCGATGGAACACGCGGTGGACGTTGCCGCACCGGCGCTCACCGAGATAAAGCGGACCGAAACCGTGCGCTGAAACGATGGCTAAAACGCCCAAATCCGAACTCATGCAACTCATGACGCTGCTGCGCCGCATTCTGGTGCTCAGCGTGGCGGTGTGGGGACTCGCGCGCGGGCTGCCGTTTGACACGCTGGCGCTCCGGCTGGTTGGATTGTGGGCGATGCTGTATATCTGTTCGGGAGTCGTGGACGTGATCTTTCGCCGAATGAGCTATCGAACGGTCTCGGATTCGGCGGCGTCGGCCGGCGCACCCGCTTCGGCGACGGAGGCCGCAACGCGGCCGTCCCGCGCAGTAAAGAAGGCCGCCAAGCCGGCTTCCGAAACGGCGGAGCAGGCGGGCTAAGCCATGAAAGCGATCACCGCATCCAGTGCCGGGTGGGAAGCCTACACTCAGTCGCGCAGTCCGGAAATGCGTGAGCAACTGCTGGTGCAGTACCTTCCGCTCGTGCGGCGGGTGGCGGGAAGAATGGTCGGATCGCTGCCGCGCAGCGTGCGGATGGAAGATCTGGTTTCGGCGGGGATGGTGGGATTGCTGTCATGCTTTGACAACTTCGATCCCAGTCTGGGAATCAAATTCGAGACGTTCGCCATGAACCGCATTCGCGGAGCGATGGTGGACAGTCTTCGCGAGCTGGATTGGGTGCCGCGCTCGGTGCGCCGAAAGGTCCGGCAGCTGGAACGGACTGTGGAATCGTTGATGCAGGAATTCGGACGACCGCCCGAGGACGCGGAGATCGCGGAGCGGCTCGACGTGTCGGTGAATGACTATCTCCACATGCTGGACGAAGTCAACGTCGTCACTCTGCTTTCGCTCGACGATACGTTTCCGAATTCTATCGGCGAGGGCGCGTCGCTGGCCGAATCGGCCACCGATCCCAACGCCCCGTCCAGCCATGACCGGCTTGAAGAAAAGGAATTGCAGCAGGTGCTGGTCGAGAACCTCAAGCGGCTGCCGGAGCAGGAACGGCTGGTGGTCGCTCTCTACTACTATGAGGAGCTGACGCTCAAGGAGATCGGCGTGATTCTGCGGCTGACCGAATCGCGGGTCTCGCAGATTCACAGCAAGGCGATTCTGAAACTCCGGGCGGCGGTTCGCCAGCGGATGAATCGCTGACGGCGGCCGCAGGGAGGTGAATCATGATTCGACCTCTCGAAGACCATGAACGACTTCATCCGAGCAATTACGTCAATCGGGTGAAGCAGGCGGAAGGCACGCCCGCGTCGTCGTCCCGCGATTTTTCCTATCAAATCGAGGAAGCCGACCGGGACGGCAAGCACCGCCAGCCTCCCGGCCGGGAGTTCGGGGAGGACACGTATGAACCGGGGGACGAGAACAGCGAGCCGGAACCGACCAAGCCGGCTTCCCCGCATAAAACGACTCCTTCCGATGACGGCACGTTAGACATCGTGGTGTGACTATGAATCCTCAACGAACCATTTCCATCCTCGCGATTTGCGCACTTGGCTGGCTCGCGTCCGCCGCAAGCGTCGCCGCGCCGCGCAACGAACTCATTG
>JAQTRJ010000109.1 GCA_028711875.1 bacterium
GGGGCGTCCTGCAAATTCCTGATGTGCGCACACTGCCTGCACTGCTGACCGAAGATCTGCAAGCCGAACTGGAGATTCCCTTTCACCTGCCATGACCAACGACTCATCCGACAAGAGAAAAGCCGGCGGATACGGGCGACTCTCCGAATGGAGTCACCTGCTGGCCGACAATCAATTCGACGAGAAAACCGCGCGGCTCGCGGCTCGCATCGCCGTCTGGTTTCCCGAGCGCCGCACGCGCCTCGGCCTCTGGGGCGCCAATAGCGTTGAGTATTTGTCCGCACTGGTGGCCATTCTGCGCAGCGGCCACAGCGCCATGCCCCTCGACCCGCGCTTGTCCTCACGCGAGCTGTCCGAGGTCGCCGAGCGCGCCGGTCTGGCCGGGCTGCTTGTGGATCGCGATTTTCCGCGTCTGTATCGCTCGGCTCTCACTCCGCTGCCCTGCTATCCGCTCGCGGCGCGCGGGGATGAGGACGACGGGGATGCGCCCGTGCGCACACGCGAGCTGGCCGAGGGCGACGTCGCCGTGCTCATGTGTTCGTCGGGCAGCACCGGCCTGCCGAAAATCGTCCCGCTCACGCTGCGTTCGATTTTGCAGCACGCGCGCGCGGTGTGCGCGCATCTCAGCGTCACCTGGCGCGATTCCTGGATCGCCTGCCTGCCCTTTTCCCACATTGGCGGTTTGGCCATTCCCTTTCGCTGTCTGGTCTCCGGCGCGTCGCTTCTGATCAGCCGCAGCGCCGATCCGGAGGAGTTGAACCGTCTGATCGAACTCGAAGAAGCCACCTTGATTTCGGTCGTGCCGACGGTTCTCGAGCGGATGCTGAGCGTGCGCGGCGGGCAGCCGTTTCCCCTGTCGCTGCGGATGATTATGGTCGGCGGCGGGCCGGTGCCCGAGCGCTTGCTCGCGCGCAGCGGCATTGCCATCCCGACTTACGGCCTGACCGAGGCCGGCTCCACCGTCACCTGCGCCCGTCCCGGCTGTGACGAAAGCGAGCGCGCCAGCGCCGGACTTCCGCTGCCCGGCATGCAGATTAAGATCACCGATCCAAAAGGCAAAAGCGTCGCGCGCGGCGACATCGGCGAAATCGTGGTGCGCGGCCCCGGCGCCGCCACCACCTATGTCGGAAATTCCGAAGCGAGCGCCGCGACGTTCGTTTCCGGCTGGATCAAAACCGGCGACCGCGGTCGTCTCGACGCGCACGGATTTCTTCACGTGGAAGGCCGCCGCGGCGAAGACATTCTGATTTCCGGCGGCGAGAACGTTTCGCCCGCCGAAATCGAGGCCGCGCTCCGTCTGCATCCCCGCGTGACGGCTGCCGTAGTCATGCCGGTGGACAGCGAGGAATGGGGGCAATCGCCCGCCGCGTTTCTGGTGCTCGCGCCCGGCCGTCCGCTGAAAAAAATCCACATCTACCAATTTCTCGAGGACAAACTCGCCCGCTTCAAGTTTCCCAAGACCGTCGTCTTCGCGGAGACGCTTCCCCAGTTATCCAACGGCAAACCCGATTTGAAAACCATCCGCAAAATTCTCGAGGGTCAATCCCTTTCGTAGCGCCGCGCGGCAGGGCGTAAAAAAATCCGGCGTCCCGTTTCGGGACGCCGTTTTCGTGTTGTGAAAACACCCTCGAACCTATGCGTAGGTCCCCAGCGCCGTCCGGAAATCCTCGGGAATTTCCATCGCGCGGCGCGTCTGCGGATCCACGCACACGTGAACCGTCGCCGCCTTCGCCGTGCATTCCCGCTCCTCGTCCAGCACCTCATAAGCCATCCGGTACGACCGGTCGCCGAACCGCTCGACGCGCGCCGTCACCGTCACCTTTTGTCCGGCCGTCATCGGTCGAACGAAATCCGCCTCGATATGCACAACCGGCAAGCCGAAAGTTCGCCGCCGGAACAGCCGCGGCAATCCATAGCCGATGTCGTCCAGCAGCGCTTCGTAGGCGATCATGCAGATGCGGATGATATTGGCCGAGTACAGGATTCCCGCCGCATCCGTGTCGTGCAGACCGATGGTATAAGGATAGCGAAATGGCTCAGACATAACACGCGACTTTCTTTTTTTACCGCGGCGGCGGTCGCTTGCGCCCGCCCCGCGCACCGGGGATTCCGCCGGGCAGACGCAAGCGGCTGCCGCGGCAACAACGTCATTTCGGAGATCGCCTCATGAATCAAGCGGTCATTCTGGACTTCGCGCTTTCAGCGTTTCAGTCTTTCAGCCTTTTATGTCCTAATAATACCGATTCCCCGCGCAACATGCAAACGAAACGGGCTGCCGGCAATCGCCCGCAGCCCGTTTCCACCGAAGGTCAAGGAGAAGTCATCGAAGCAAAAACAGCTTTCCGGTCGCGCTCTGCGACGCGCCTTCGAGCCGGATCAGATACAGTCCGCTGGCCGCGTCCACGCCGCGCGCGTCGCGTCCGTCCCACGCCACGCTGTGCAGCCCGGCCTCCGCGCGCCCCTGCACCAGCGTCAGCACCTCCTGCCCGAGCACATTATAGAGCCGCAGCGAGATCGGCATGGTCTGCGGCACATTGTAACGGATCGTCGTCCGCGAGTTGAACGGATTCGGATAGTTTCCGAGCAGGGCAAACGACTGCGCCATCGCCGGCAGTTCGGGGTCCTCGGCAGCCAGCGCCGGCGTCACCACGATCCCCCAGCCCAACAGTTCGCCCGTGTCGCCGCCCGCCTGATCCTCGATGCTGAGCGTCCACGTGCCCGGCGTGGTCAGGCCGTCGAAAACCGACAGCGCCTCATCGGGAATGTACGACCCCACGAACGGAGCCGTGCCCATTGAGATCGGAACGAACGCTTCGTCGTCGAACATCGTGTTGTCAAAGTTTTCGCCGCTGCCGCCGCAGGCGTTGGAGAGCACCGCCGTCTGTCCGCCCGGCGCCGACAGACTGATCACCAGATCGCTGGCGTACGTGTGGGTGATATTCACATACACGTTGAGATCGTTGATCGCCCAATCGTCCGTGATCGTGAGAGCCGATGTCACCGTCGTCTCATCCTCGATCGCGACCGGCACGTCCATCGAGGGATAGGTGTACGATCCGGCCCAGCGCAGCGCGAACTGCACCACGGTCTCCTGTCCCATCGTCACCACGACTCCCGTCGCTTGGTTGTCCATGTAGCCCGGATAGTAGGCGGTCATCGAGTAGATTCCCGGAGCGACCGCGGGAAACGCGAAATCGCCGCTATTGTCGGCCACGGTCGAGACCCCAAGCTCGCGGATGCGAATGCGCGCCTGAAAGAGCGGATTGCCCTCGGAATCGCGCACCGATCCCGTGATCGAGCCGATATCGCCGGGTACGATCCAGATCGCCAGTCCATTCACCGGCGGATGTCCGCTGGCGCTGCACACGTAGCCCAGCGCCGGGCCGTCGCTGTCCGCTTGAATTCCAATGACCGGAGCCGGTTCGGCGGTTCCCATCACCAAGCGGTTGTACTGGAGCTTCATCCGGCCGTCAGCCCAGAGAATCGCCTGGAACTTGAGCGACGCGTCCTCGGCTCCCTGCAAGCCCACCGAATCCCACTCGACGACAATATAATCGGCAAACTGCCGATAGCCGATGGTCACCGCGCCGCCCGGATTGTAGCCGCCGTTGTCGCAGTGCAGATCCTCCCAGAGCACGGCGATCGTCGGCCCGTACGTATTCTCAGTCGGCAGACAGTCGCTGCTGTATTCGGATGCGCTCGACTGAAATTGCAGCGTGCCGTTGGTGGAGATTACCACCGAATCGTAGGGCCCGCCGTAAAGCGGGAACATGAAATTCAAATGCACCGCGGCGGTGGCATCGTCCGGATTCTGTAAAAAATCCAGCCACGTCGCGCCGGGATCGCCCCGCAGTTCAATCCACGAGTAGGTCGCGGTGTCGCCCGACTGGTTGTCTACGTAGCGATACCCGAATCCATCCGGGCCGCCTTGATAGTCCACAGTTCCCGGTCGCTCGCCGCGCGCGTCCACGCGGACGGTCTTTCCGTCCGTCTTGCCAGATTTCTGGGCGGCATTATTGGCGGCCTGAGTGATGCCCACGACCAGAGCGATCAGCGAAACGGCCGCGGCCATCGTGATGAAAAAACGTAAAGACTTCAACGGAACCTCCCGGTCTCAAACAGTAACGGTCTATCGAATTTTTTCTCTTTTTCTCCCTACGAGGGCCCCCTGCTTGCGAGGGAAAGGGGGGTCTGAAAAACGCGGCCCTTCCGGACACCGCACATCGCAACGTTGAGCTAACAGCATACTCTCCGTGCGGGCGTCCAGAATCTCCCCTGCATCGTTTTCTCTCGTTCCCCACATCATAGATTGTGGGGGAAGAGGAGGGGGCATTTCAATCTACAATGAGGTCAGTCAAATTTCAAGACCCACCCCACGCACGTATCCTCACTCCCGCCCCATCATTCACCCGACCCTACCGCAACTTCAGTGCCGTCCCGATGGAGCCTCGCGAGTCATTTTCAATCCGACCGTCCGGTGACATCCCTGACAACCAAAATGGTTCGCTTATTGCGAACCATTATTTGTATTTTTATTAATAATAATCACTAAAGACTTTCACTTAAGTCCCCAGTGCCTCGCTGTAGAATTGCTCATAATCTTCGGCACAGCGCTGGAGGGTCAGATACGTGGAAGCTCTTGCCGCCGCCGCACTGCCCATTGCTTCCCGGAGTTGCTTATCCACAATAAGCCGTTCCAGCGCTGCCGCCAGCCGATCAATCCGCCCCGAGGGAAAAACCAGCGACTCGATTCCGTCCCGCGCGGCTTCCCCGCTCCCGCCCTCCGAACTCACCACCGACGGCAATCCGTGCTGCATGGCCTGAATCAGCGCCAGCGGCAGCCCCTCGCTCCGCGACGACACCACAAACAGATCGAGGCTCGCCAGAAATCCCGCCGCCGGATCGAGCGGCCCGAGCAACCGCACGCGCTCCGCAACTCCCAGCCGTGCGATCAGCTGTTCCAGCATCCCGCGCGTGGCGCAGTGGCCGAGCACGTCGCCGCCGGCGATCAGCAATTGCAGCGTCGGATGGCGTTCGGTCAACGTTGCGAACGCGCGCACCAACAGATCGAATCCCTTGACCGGAGCGAAATAGCCGAGTCCTCCCAGCGCGATCGCGTCGGGCGCAATTCCCATTTTCGCGCGCGCCGCCGCGCGCTCCATAATCTCCGCGGCCGGCGGCAATCCGTTGTGGATCACGCGAATTTTCCGCGCGGACACGCCCACTCGTTCGAGCAGCGCTTTCGTCCGCTGCGCCGGAACGGCGACTCGCGCCGCGTTTCGCAGCGTCCACGCGTCGCCCACGGCGTGCCGCAGCATGAGATAGGGTTTCAAGAGCGGCTGCCGGACGGTATCCGGGGAATACGCGAACTGTTTCCACGATCCGTGCACCGTCGCCACCCACCGCCGGTTCAGCGTCCTGCTGCACACAAGATGCGTCACCGGCACGTGCGAATGAATCACGTCCGGCCGAAAACTCGCGGTTGTTTTCGTCAGCGCCTCCGCCGCCGCTCGCCGCACCGCATAGCGATCTTCCATATTCACGCCCGCCAGATCGGGTAAAAACACGTGCAGTCCTGCGCGTTCGATCTCCGTCTGCGCGTCGCCCGGCCGGAACGTCAGCACCGCCGCCTCATGCCCGCGTGAACTCTGCTCGCGCGCGAGCCACAAGCACATCCGCTCCGCGCCGCCCAGATGCGGTGACGCTATGACGTGCAGAATCTTCAACCTACCAACTCATCATGATGCTATCGTGATCTCTGCTCATTCCAGTCTTTCAGCGTTTCAGTCTTTCAGTTTTTCCTTTCGATACACCGCCCGTTCCGCCCGCGCTCCATCCGCCCTGAGCCGCGCGACCTCTCCGCCGCCGAACAGCGTCATCAACCGCGCCCCCGCTTCGCGCAGCCACAGCCCCGCGATCATCCACCGCCGGAGCTGCCGCACTCCGCGTGTCCCGTGATGTTTTCGGAAATATTTCAGAGCCGAACGCGCGTTATGCTCGCGAGACATGAGATAGTGGCGGCTCATGGTCGTCGCTCGATAGTGCCGAATCTCCGCCGATTGCACCACATGAATCTCGTACCCGGCCGCCTTCACTCTCCGGCACCAGTCCACTTCTTCGAAAAAAATAAAAAATTGCGGATCGAGATCGCCGATCTGATCGCGCACGCTCCCCCGAATCATCAACGCGCTGCCTTCGATCTGATCCACCTCATCGAGCACAGTCAGCTCGCGCTCCCCGTAAAAATATCCCGCGAACAGCCGCGAGCGCGGAAAGTGATAGGCCAGCCGCGTGCATTCGCAAAACACGTCGAACGGTCGCGGAAAGCGGCGCGCCGCCGCATAGGGTTTGCCGTTTCCATCCACCATCCGCGGCCCGACGATTCCCCACGGCGGATGTTCATCCAAAGCCCACACCAATTTCGGGAGCGCCCCCGGCATGACTTCCGTATCGGGATTCAACAGCATATAATGTCGCGCTGATGCCTGCGCCAGCCCGAAGTTGCACCCGCCCGCGAAACCGAGGTTCGTTTCCGAGCGCAGAAAGCGAAATCCCGGGTGTTCGGTCTCCAGCCGATTACTACTGCCGTCCGAAGAACCGTTGTCCACCACGATCACCTCGAACTCCAGTTCGTGGCGAACCTGTTCCAACGACCTCAAACAGCGCGGCAGAACGTCGCCGCTGTTGTGGCTGACGATAATTACGGATAAATCCATCGCAGGGCGATTGCGGATGCCATGTGCTTCATTCCAATCCAAAGGTAGTGATTCTTCACCTTACCCACAAGCCTCGCGTCCGTGGCCGAGTTCTTGCACCTTGAGAAAGAAGGATTTCCACGCATTCCCAAACTCCTTTAGAACCTTTGAAATCGGCAACCGGGACCGCGCACACCTACGAAATCCCCCGTTGTTTCGACCGCGAACTGCTCGGGGATTTCCGCGACGAGGCCGCCTTCCGGATCACCGAGGCCGAGCGCGCTGTGTCGCGGC
>JAQTRJ010000110.1 GCA_028711875.1 bacterium
GACGGAGGAACCGTGCGGGAAGTGCTGCGGCACGCGTCCGTGAAGCGGGTGGTGCTGGCCGAGATTGACGCGGGCGTGATCGAGGTCTGCCGTGAATTTTTCCCCGCGCTGGCCGGAGACCTCGAAAATCCGCGGGTCAAAATTCAGGTCGGTGACGGCGCGCAATTCTTGGCCGAGCATCCGGGGGAATTCGATGTGGTGCTCTCCGATTCCACCGATCCTGTGGGACCGGGCGAAGTGTTATTCAAAGACGACTACTTCCGTACGGCCAAACAAGCGCTGCGTCCGGGAGGAGCGTTTGTCACCCAGTGCGAAGGCTTTTGGCTGAACCGCGAAACGGTGACGGCGGTTGCCGACCGGCTGCGCCGGCACTTCCGTATCGTGCTTCCGTACATGACATCCATTCCGACCTATCCAACGGGAACGTGGCTGTTCCTTTTTGCCTCCGATACCCTCGATCCGCGACGAACGGTGGACCAAACGCGGCAGCAGCAGATTATCGCCACGGCGCGCTATTATACGGCGGACTTGCAGACCGCGGCGTTTGCGGTGCCGGCGTTTCTGAGTGCCGGAGCACCGCGGTAGGATCAGACAGGATGTTTTCGACTGCGGACTTGATTCCGCTCCGGCCGTTTCTCGGCTCGGTGCGGGAAGCGGAGACGGCCAAGCTGATTCTCTTCGGCTGTCCGTTCGACGGCACCTGCTCGTACCGGCCGGGGGCGCGGTTCGGCCCGGCGGCGGTGCGCGAGGTTTCCGATGCTCTGGAAACCTATTGCCCGGTTCTGAAGGCTGATCTGGAAGAGGTTCCGTTCTTTGACGCGGGTGACCTGAACATGCCTCCAGGGGATGTTCGAGGTTCATTGGATATGGCGTATCGCATGGCGGCTGCCGTTTATTCCAACCGGCAAATTCCTGCGGCAATTGGCGGGGAACACTTGATTTCTCTGCCGCTGGTTCGGGCGGCTCTGGAATCGGAACCGGATCTGGTTATCGTCCATTTTGATGCACACTTTGATTTGAGAAATCAATACTTAGGTGTTGAACTCAGCCACGCGACTGTGCTTCGGAGGATTGTTGATCTTTTCAAACCGTCACGCATTTTGCACGTCGGTCAGCGGTCGGGAGTCCGTGAAGAGTTTACGGAGACTGAACTTCAGGCGAATTTCTACCCCGCAACTACAGAGCCTGACTGGATTTCGAAATGGATCGGGGATCGGCCGGTCTATGTGACGGTTGACTTGGATGTTCTGGATCCTTCGATATTTCCGGGGACGGGAACGCCTGAACCGGGGGGGGTCTCGTTCACCACACTTCAGAATTGGATTGCAGGGCTGGCCACTTGCCGATGGGTGGGGTGGGATGTGGTGGAGCTATCTCCAACATACGATCCAACCGGAGTCTCGTCCATCGTTGCGGCCAAAATTGTCCGAACCATGGTCTTGGCGAGCCTGTCCGGTTGTCGCTGAAAGATCAGGAAGATATCCGGAAATTCTACCGAAGATAATATAAAACATATATATAGATTAATTTGTGAGTTATGACGAGGCACTTTGGGGCTAAGCTACTTGGAGTGCAAGGGTTTCCGGCGCAAGCCGAGTCGCGTATCCGGGGGCAGTCACATTCAACTTTTTACTTGACAACATATTTAGAAAAGTGTATATTGGGGGAACTTTCACTGGTATAGAAGTTTCTTACACTTAGGATCGCAAAGGTCACTGAAGTTTGGCCGCTGTGAATTCTCTAAGTTTTATAACTTCCTGCAGTTGGTCAAGGCAGCCGAATGACCCTGCACGGGAGTTTGTGTCCTTTCCCGCGTGTTGAAGCGGATGCACCCATAGGTTGAATATGACTCAATCTGCACTGTTTTCTTCAAACTCTTCCCCTGCTTGTACTCCACCTGCGTACGGCTCTCCGCATGTCTTGTCTGAAAGAGACTGCGGATCTTGCGCAGGGTCTTGCACTATTCCCAAATCGAAAAGAACGAAGCATTTCCATATTGAGGAGAGCCACAAAATGAGGTCCACGACTCCTTTTGTGTGGATTGCCGCTGCCCTGGTATTGCTGGCGGGCATTTTCCCCATCACCAACGCCTACGGGCAGTTTACGTTTAATGGAGATACCGTTCGCTGTCTGTTTGACGCGACCGACGGAACTCCGAACGTACTCGATTCACAAACGGACTCGCTGGAAGTGTTGATCTATCTCGCCGGCCCGCAAACCTATGCGGATCAGGCAACGGTAGTTTTCAACCCCATATCCGGCTGGGGCACTGTCCCCGGTTTCCCGCAACTCTTCGACTGCCCGTTCGGCGAGTATGAAGGTCGGGGAATGCAGGTGACCTTGACGCCAAACATGGGCTTGGACGGAAACGCCGATCCGGATAGTTGCCGGATTGTCGGGCGCTTCCATTTCCGCCCGCAGGGAATCAGCGGTACCGATATTCCGGTTACCTTCCGCTTCTGGGCGAGGGCGCTTGACACGAGCCCTATTCCGGACGACACGATCTGCGGAAGCTCGGAACTCTACAACCGCACGATCCCCTGTGAAGTGGACCTCTCCTGCGGCTACTTCAAGTATGAAGAGCTGTGCGGCTTCTACGGCGATGACATCCTCGCCATTGACGACGAAGTCTGGCTCGACACCCTGACGGTGGACGGCCTCGACGAGGCGCTGGAAGAATCCGGAGGACAGCACGACACGATCTTCGTGGATTTCAGCCACATCACCTGCGACATCGCCGATACGATGGTGTTTGTGGGGACGAAATACACGGTGGTGCAGTGCTCGCTGGAAAATGACCTGTGCGGTGATATCATCGAAATCCGCCGCTTGGTCTGGACGGGGAGTACCTGGCCGCCCGACGAAGAAGACATCGTCTCGAATACCGTAATCGAAGAGTGCATTTTGCGCGTGGACAATCAGGAGCCCAATCTGATCGCGGGCATGATTGACTCGTTCCAAGTGCTCAACGGAAACTATATCGAGAACGACACGTTGGTCGGATGCTGCGACACGCTGCGCATCTATATGGCCACCGACTCGTCCCTCCTTACAGAGCCCGCTTTTTCCGGGCCTGTGGAAGGCCTGACGAAGATCACCGATCCGGCCTGTTCGCCGACGAACATCCACGAACAGAACTTCGACATGTCCTATATCGGGATGTGGTTCGGGGACTTCGTGGGCGACGCCTTCGAGGACGACACAACCCTCTATCCCGACAACAGCTCGCAGCTCGGGTTGCTGTGCCCGGCGGACTCGTTCTTGTGGCTGAGCGCGAAATTTGTCTATAATCCCTCGTCGGGCAACAACCTGATGTACATTGATATCCCCTTCTGTCCGGAATACTGGGCCGAGATTCAGGCCTGCATTCTCGATAAGTTGGAATCTGGGGATGACATGTATATCTGGGGTCTGGACGACGCCGGAAACCGGACGCAGCGCCTGGTCTGGGAGCCTACGCGCGACGTGTGCATGGACAACGTCCCGCCGCCCACTCCGATCGGTTCGGACATCAATCTGTTCGCGGGATACTGCGTGAAGCGGTTCTCTCCCTACGACAGCCTCGATTTCAATCAGTGGCGTTTGAATCTGAGCCCCGACTCGATCGTGTGGTTCAAGTCCAAGCTCGATTCCGAATATAGCGACATTTTCAACGATCTCTATCTGGTTGGCTTTGATGCGCGGACCATGCCGGAAGATACGGCGCCGATCGCGTGGCTCGATTGGCTCCACCCGGATGCTCCGCTGCCGCTGGATCTCGATCTGGACACCTTCCGCTGGGCCTGGGACTCGTCGAGTTTCGGTGACGCGGTGGGCTATGGCGACGCGTTCTTTACCTGGTACGGAAAGTTCGGTACGGACAGCATTGATCCGTGGCTGGACGATACCTACTCTTCGATTTCCAATTTCTGGAAATGCAGCATGGGCGGCGGTCTGACCGTTGGAATTACGTTCGCCCGCTGGATGGACGCCGCCGGGTGTAACCGGATTCTCGGCTGGGACTATGACGGTTCCACCGATCTGGATGATAACTACACCCATCGCAACAAGATCGTCACGATTCTGGATATGTGTCCGCCCGCCTACACCAGCGCGGACGACACGTTCCGGGTTTCTAATCTCACTCTGGGTCAGGGCGCACCCTTTGCCGGCAAGCAGACCTATCTGTGGAACGGCCCCAACGGCGATTCGAACGTGGACGATCCGATTCTCACGTTCCGCCCGCGCCGCAACTTTGCGCAGAATCCGTTCGACGTGTGCATGGATGAAGACACCTTCTTCTACCGCGTGCGCGTGGATACGGTGGATCTGATCGGCGCGGTCATTGATTGGCCGTCAACGGGTGTTGACTCGGTGCGCTGGTATCATGCCGGCGATCCCAACAACGGAACCGGCGATCCGACCGATCCGTGGCGGAGGATTCTATTCGATGCGGGCGATATTGATGGCCCGGAGATTTCCTTTGAGTGGGGACATCAGTGGAATCCCTATCTGCCGGACGGTCTCTATCAGCTGACGCTGGAGCTCCGCGATGACGCCGGCAACGTCATTCTGGATTCGCTCTACATCTGGTTGAATGGCGCAGGCCCGGTGGTAGAAGAGATGATGGTGACCAATATGGACACCGTCTGTACCCTGAACTTCTACACCAGCTATTCGCGCGACACCGTGGCGATCTGGGTTCAGACCGACACCACCGCTGATGCGGTCCTGATTGACTGGACCTGTTTCTACAACGTAGATGAGACGGAAGATTCGACGTGGGCGACCTACGTTGGAACGGACGGAACCAGCAAGGAGTGGTTCGGCTATCTGGTTATCGAGGATGACAACGTCTCGGACGATGCGGATGAGAACGAGTATGAGGTGTCGCCGTTCGGTTCGCTTCCCGATACCTGCGAAGGCGACAACAGCAACCGCGTGATCAACGTCCGCGCGTTCGATATCATAGGTGAGGACACGCTCTTCTCCGAGATTGGTGCGGACGACTTCCCGTGCGACATGGCGATTATCGGCATTTCTCCGTGTCCGCGCCTGATCGGCTTGGATCAATACTTCTATTTCGCCAATCCCGACTCGCCGCAAACTCTGCCCTTCGGTCATGAAGTGGACGAGTGGGGTGCGATCTCCCCCGGAAAACTGGATTCGGCCAATGGCTTCGGCGAAGGATCGTACAATTCTCTGACGAACTGGGCGAATGATACCGTCCAAGACAGTATCTTCATTCGCTTGCTGATTGACTCGGCGTCGGTTCGTGCGGACTCGCTGGACACGCTCATTGTTCAGTTCATCAATCCGAACATCTATCTGCCTGAATCGGGGCCACGAGTCCGTGAACTCCGCAAGGGTCTGTTCCGTCCGACCTCCACGTCGCTGACTCCCGATGCGAATATCCGGAATACTATATTTGACGGATTCATCGAGCGCGACGACGACAACCAATCGTTCATCGAATTCCGTTACTTCTGGAATGGAACGTGGTTCATCGGTGCGGGTCAGGACAGCATCATGATGGTTCCCTACGATCAGCAGGATACCATCATTGTTCGCGCGTTTATGAAGGCCGTGGAGTCAATTGACGATGGCGACACGATCTACAGCGAATGCGACACGTTCTTCATTGATTCGCTCGACATTGACAACATCAATCCCGACTTCCGTGCCAGCACGGTAAGCAACAATTGGTCGGGCTGGACGGCTCCGGGCCACGATCCGATCACCGGTTCGACCCGGACGGTTCAGAATCTGGGTTGGGATGCCGACGGCAACGGGGATCCTGAGGATTGCGGATTCCGCTTCGGTGATGGCGAGCCGTTCCGTCTGCGCGTGAAGATGTCGGAGTGGCTGCATCACAATGATGACGCCTATCCGAATTCGTCAGGCTCGCATAACAGCTCTTCCGGTTACTGGCCGCTCGCAAACGACGTCTATCGCGGCGCGTGGCAGATTTCGCCGATTGACATTCGCACGGAAGACGTGTTTGCGTTCGGGCCGAATCTCGGCGACAGCTGTGTGGTGGTCCTGGACAGCGTTCTGGTGGATACGGTTTCCACAGACTCCGTCTACTACACACTGTGCGGACACTTCGACTTCCCGCCGGCCGCCGTGGCTTGGTTTGCAGCCAACGGTCCGGTGGTGGACAGTGTGGCGCTCGTGATTCGCTCGGCCTGGGATCAGGCGGGCAATCCCGGCCGCTACAATAATCCCGTATGGGGTGACGGTCTGACCAACGATAGCGCCGAAGATACCACCTTCTGGGCAACGCTGGTTACCAGCGACCCGTGGGCGGCGGGCTGCCCGCTGGTTTGGGGCAAGCCGACTACGGTTCATGGCTGGACGGCTCCGGATTCCCTGTTCGGCTGGATCGCGGCAGAAGAAGACAGCGTGATCGTGTGGGCGACCATCATCGAGACTCCGGAACTTGCCGAGTGCGTACCCGGCGTTCATGCAGATTCCGCCCACGTGGTGGAAGGCAACTTCCAGCCGATCACGGATGATCCGAATCCGTGGGTGCTGCCGAACGAAATCGGCGGCTGGTTCATCTACAATGATCCTGAGAGCGGCGATCCGCTGGGTTGGGCGCGCAAGTACAAGTGGTATCTCCGCGCCGACTCGGCCGATCTGGCGCAGATTCACTGCGATGGTGACGCTCTGTCGTTCTGGCTGCATCTGACTACGTATGGTGGCGTTAATTCGTACCATCTGTTCGATAACTGCGTGCAGGTGGACGTCAATGAGCCGTTGTGGGCCAACGCATACATGATTCTTGACACCAATCAAGAGGTCGTCACGGCATGTATTCCGTCGGATGCTCCATTCTGGATTGCCAAGTTCTTCAGCGACGATAACATTGACTGCGCGAGCGGCGATGGTGTCGGAGCAGACACGACCGAAGGCAACATTTTGGCGGACTTGAGCGGATTGCTCGGTATTGCCGATATGGACAGCGTCCCGCCGGACAGCGTTTATCTCTAC
>JAQTRJ010000111.1 GCA_028711875.1 bacterium
GCTGGAACGACTGAATTCCCAGTCGGTGCAGGGTTGGCGCGCGGTTGAGCAGCACCGGGTGATCCTGAATAATTTCTTCGAGGATCGCCCACACTTCGTCGGTCTTGCGTTCGACCAATCGTTTGGCCGACTTCACCGTCTTGGTGTGTTCGTATTCGATCAGCTTGCGGATAATGAACGGCTTGAACAGCTCCACCGCCATATCCTTCGGCAGACCGCACTCGTGGAGCCGCAGCTCGGGTCCGACCACGATCACGCTGCGGCCCGAATAGTCCACGCGCTTGCCGAGCAGATTCTGCCGGAAGCGTCCCTGCTTGCCCTTGAGATTGTCCGACAGACTCTTGAGCGGCCGGTTGCCGTCGGAACGCACGGCCACCGACTTGCGGCCGTTATCGAACAGCGAGTCCACCGCTTCCTGCAGCATGCGCTTCTCGTTGCGCAGAATCACTTCCGGCGCGCGGATCTCGATCAGCCGCTTCAGCCGGTTGTTGCGAATGATCGTGCGGCGATACAGATCGTTTAAGTCCGATGTGGCGAACCGGCCGCCTTCGAGCGGAACCAGCGGCCGCAGATCGGGCGGCACCACCGGCACCACCGACATCACCATCCACTCCGGACGGTTCATCACACCGCCGTCTTCCCCCTTGAACGCTTCGACCACCCGCAGCTTCTTGATCGCGTCGTGCTTGCGCTGCGCGCTCGATTCGACGCGAATCTGCGCGCGCAGTTCGCCGGCCATCTCTTCGATCGGCTCGGCGGCCAGGAGATCGCGCACGGCCTCGCCGCCCATCTTGGCCACGAACCGCTCTTCGGGCGGCAGCTCCTCCTGCGATCCGATCGAATTCATCACCTCCAGATATTCCGCCTCGGACAGCAGGTCCTTGCGCCGCAGCGTGCTCTTGCCGGGCTGAATCACCGCGAACGATTCGTAGTAAATCACCCGCTCCAGATCGCGCGTGCTCATGTTGAGCACAAGGCTGATCTTGGACGGCAGGCTGCGGAAATACCAGATGTGAACCACCGGCACCGCCAGACTGATGTGACCCATGCGCTTGCGGCGGACGTCCTTCTTCGTGACCTCCACTCCGCAGCGGTCGCAGACGATGCCCTTATAGCGAATGCCGCGGTATTTGCCGCAATGGCATTCCCAATCCTTCACCGGGCCAAAAATCTTCTCGCAGAACAAGCCGTCCTTCTCGGGCTTGTAACTGCGATAGTTGATCGTCTCCGGCTTGGTGACTTCGCCGTGCGACCACGAAAGAATCATGTCGGGCGACGCCAGACTGATCCCGATTTTCGAGAAGTTCCCCGTTTCGGATTCGTCTGCTGTATAAAGCGGCAGCATAGTGTCTCCTGATTGTTGCGTGGACCGGATCGCTCCGCCCGGCGGATCCCGCGGGCGGTTCGCGCAAGACTACTCCATCAGTTTCACATCCAGCCCCAGTCCTCGCAATTCATTGATGAACACATGGAACGATTCGGGGACGCCGGGTATAGGCAAATTCTCGCCCTTGACGATCGCCTCGTAGGTCCGCGCGCGACCGTTCACGTCGTCCGATTTTACCGTGAGAATTTCTTGAAGCACGTGCGCCGCGCCGTAGGCTTCCAGCGCCCAAACTTCCATTTCTCCGAAACGCTGGCCGCCGAACTGCGCCTTGCCGCCGAGCGGCTGCTGAGTGATTAAACTGTACGGGCCGATCGAGCGGGCGTGAATCTTATCGTCCACAAGGTGCGACAGCTTCATCATGTAGATGTGGCCGACCGTCGTTTCCTGCTCGAAGCTCTCGCCCGTCCGTCCGTCGAACAGATAGGTCTTTCCGTTCAGCGGCAACTCGGCGCGGGTCAGCCACTCTTCCAGATCGCCGATTTTCGCGCCGTCGAACACCGGCGTGGCGAAGTAGACTCCCAGCCGATGCGCCGCCCACCCCAGCGTCGTCTCGAAAATCTGCCCGATGTTCATCCGCGACGGCACGCTAAGCGGGTTCAGGATGAGGTCTACCGGCGTGCCGTCCGAGAGAAACGGCATATCCTCGAGCGGTACGACCTTGCCCACCACGCCCTTGTTGCCATGGCGGCCGGCCATCTTATCGCCAACCGTGATCTTGCGTTTTTGCGCCACGTACACGCGCACGAGCTGAACGATTCCCGGAGGCAATTCGTCGCCCACCTGAATGCGGTATTTCTCGTTCTTGTGCTCGTTCTGCGCCACGAACAGGCGATCGCGGTATTTCTCGAAGGCCTGCTCAATCTGCTCGTTCACCGCTTCATTGTCCGTCCAGTCGTAGCGGGCTTCCACTTCGTCGAAATCAAGCGCCTTCAGCGCCGCTTCGGTGAACGCCGCTCCTTCGGCAATCAAGATGTTGCTCAGCGAGCGATCCCGAATCTCCTTCGACTTGTGGCCGCGCAGAATCGCATACAGCTCCTCGGCCAGCGTCCGCTTGAGCGACAGACTCGACTGCTGGAAACGCAGATCGAGTTCCTCGAGCGCTTTCTTGTCTTCGCGGCGCGTCTTGGCGTCCTTCTTCTTGCGGCTGAACAGCTTCGTGTTGATGACGATTCCGTACATGCCGGTGTGCGCCTTCAGGCTCGCGTCCTTCACGTCGCCGGCCTTGTCGCCGAAAATCGCCTTGAGCAATTTGTCTTCCGGCGTCAGGTCGGTTTCGCCCTTGGGAGTCACCTTGCCGACCAGAATATCGCCCGGCCTCACGATGGCGCCGACGCGGATGACTCCGTTCTCGTCCAAATCCTTGACCGCGTCTTCCGACACGTTGGGGATTTCCCGCGTGAGCTCCTCTTCGCCGCGCTTGGTCTCGCGGACCTGAAGCTCAAGCTCCTCGATATTGATCGAGGTGAACACGTCGTCGTAAACGATGCGCTCGGACACGATGATCGAGTCTTCGAAATTGTAGCCCATCCACGGCATGAACGCCGCCAGCACGTTCCGGCCCAGCGCCAAATCGCCCTTTTCGGTCGCGCAGCCGTCCGCCAGCACTTGTCCCTTTTTGACCTGCTCGCCCTCGGCCACGATCGGCCGCTGATTGATGCAGGTATCTTGATTCGTGCGGTAGAACTTTTTCAGCTTGAACGTGACCGCTTCGTCCTTCACGCCGTCGGGCGCGTCGCCGTTGTCGTCGCTCGGCCGCTCCCGCCCGCGGAACACGATTCGGTTCGAATCCACGTACTCCACAATCCCGTCCTCCGGCGCGAGAATCAGCGTGCGCGAATCCTCCGCCGCCTTGCGCTCCATGCCGGTACCCACGTAGGGCGCGTGCGGGAGGATCAGCGGCACCGCCTGACGCTGCATGTTCGAGCCCATCAGCGCGCGGTTGGCGTCGTCGTGCTCGAGAAACGGAATCAGCGCCGCGGCCACCGATACGATCTGCGACGGAGCCACGTCCATGAAGTCAATTTCGCTCGGGCCGTGAATCGGAAAGTCGCTCCGATGACGGCACTTGATGCGGTCGGTCTGAAATTCGCCGCGCGGATTGATCGGCGTGTTCGCCTGAGCGATCGCCACCCGGTCCTCTTCGTCGGCGGAAAGATATTCGATCTGCTTCGTGGCCCGCCCGTTTTTCACCACCCGGTACGGCGTCTCCACGAAGCCCATGTCGTTGATCTTGGCATACGTGCACAGCGACGAAATCAAACCGATGTTCGGACCTTCAGGCGTCTCGATCGGACACAGCCGCCCGTAGTGAGTGTAATGGACGTCGCGGACCTCGAAGCCCGCGCGCTCGCGGGTCAGTCCGCCCGGTCCCAGAGCGGAGAGCCGGCGCTTATGGGTGAGTTCGGTGAGCGGATTGACCTGATCGAGAAACTGCGAAAGCTGATTCGTGCCGAAAAACGTGTTGATCACCGAGGTGATCGTCCGCACGTTGATGAGGTCCTGCGGCGTCAGCGACTCGCTGTCCCGCAGATTCATGCGCTCTTTAATCGTCCGCGCCATACGCGACAGCGCCACGCTGAACTGATTGGCCAGTTGCTCGCCCACCGTGCGCACGCGGCGGTTGCCGAGATGGTCAATGTCGTCGGGACCTTGCTTGCCGGTGCGCAGCTTGAGCACGTGTTTGAGAATGGCGAGGATATCGTCCTCGGTCAGCACGGTCGTCTCCAGCGGCACGCTCAGATCGAGCTTGCTGTTGATGCGATAGCGCCCCACCGCTCCCAGATCGTAGCGCTTCTCGTCGAAAAAGAGCCGGTGCAGGAACTTGCGAGCGGTCTCGATGTCCGGCGGCTCGCCGCTGCGCAGTTCGCGATAGATCACTTCCAGAGCCTTGTCGGGGCTGTCGGACTTGTCCTTAGCGAGCGTGTTGCGCAAAATATCATAGACCGTGTCCCGCTTCCTGATTCGCAACAGCTCGACCGATTTGACCTTGGCCGCCAGCAGCGCCTCGCACAACTCGTCGGTGAGTTCGACGCCCGACTGCGCCAGCACCTCGCCGGTGGCCGTGTTGATCACGTCCATCGCCAACGGCCGGCCGAATTCCTTCGACACGTCTTTCCGGCTCAGCGGCACCTCTTCGATGTACTCGAACAGCTCCAGAATGTCGCGCGTTGTGGCGTGTCCCAACGCCCGCAGCAGTGTCGTCGCCGGGAATTTCTTCCGGCGGTCAATGTAGACGTAGAGGACGTCGCTGATATCGGTCGTGAACTCGATCCACGAACCGCGAAACGGAATGATCCGTGCCGTGTAGATCCTCTTGCCGTTGGGATGCACGTCGTCGCTGAACGATACGCCCGGACTGCGATGCAGCTGCGAGACGATCACGCGCTCGGCGCCGTTGATGATGAACGTGCCCGACATCGTCATCAACGGCAGATTGCCCAGATACACGTCGCTCTCGATCGTGTTGTCGAACGTGCTGCCTTCCGTCCCTTCGTCGCGCGATGAGAGCCGCAGCTTCGCCTTCAGCGCCGCCTGAAACGTGACTCCTCGCTCGCGGCATTCGTCTTCGTCATACTTCGGCTCTTCCACGTAGTACTCGACGAACTCGAGAATATGCGTTTCCCGATTGTCAATGATCGGGAAAATATTCTGGAACACCGCCTGCAGTCCTTGCAGTTTCCGCTTCGAGGGCTGGGCATGCTGCTGCAGAAATTCGTCGAAGCTCCGGATCTGCACGTCGAGCAAATCGGGCAGATCGAGCACCTCCGGAATCTTCGAAAAATTGATCCGCTGAATGGATTTTCGCGTGTCGCGCAAGACGAATCTCCCTCACTTCGTGAACGATTCGCGGCCCGTCAACCCCGGTTTCCGCCCGAAAAACTCGCTCGGACAGCCCGAAAAATGACGCGCCGATAAACGCAGAATTGCCAAGCCCGTTCCGCAGCGTTGGCGGATGAACTCGGCAACCCTGATGTTCTGTGCGGTAGGTCGAACGATAACGGGATTCGGACGAACGCGATCATTTGATCTCGATCGTTGCTCCCTGCTCCTCAAGTTTCGCCTTGATCTTTTCCGCTTCGTCCTTCGGCACGCCTTCCTTGACCGGCTTCGGTGCGCTGTCCACCAGGTCCTTCGCTTCCTTCAGACCCAAACCGGTCAGCTCGCGCACAACCTTGATGACCTGAATCTTCTTCTCGCCGATGACGGACAGAATCACGTCGAATTCGGTCTTCTCTTCCACCGGCGCGGCGGCGGCACCGGCCATCGCCGGCATCGCGCCCATCATCATCGGAGCGGCGGCGGTCACGCCGAACTTGTCCTCGAGAGCCTTCTTCAGCTCCACGAGTTCGAGGACCGTCATCTTCTCGATGGCTTCGATAATCTGGTTCACGGGTTTCTCCGTTTATGTTTTGTTGTTGTTTCGTTCCGTCAAGCCGGCCTGTCAGGCGGCTTTCTTCTGCTCGATAATCTGGTCAATCACGGACACGAAGTCGCGCAGGACGCCCGAAATCACGCCGTGGAATCCCTGCACCGGACTGAACAGCGCGCCGATCACCATCGCCAGCGCGACGTCGCGGCTGGGCAGATCCTTGATCGCCTTCACGTCCTTGGCCAAGATCACACTGCCTTCGAGCAGCGCGCCCTTGATGACCAGTTTCTCGTTCTTCGCCGAATAGTCCCACAGAATTTTCGCCGGAACCGTGCCGTCCTGATAGCCGAATGCCAGCGCCGTCGGGCCTTCGAGCAGGTTCAACACCCCGTCGTAGCCCTTCTCCTTCAGAACCCGCCGCGAAAACGTGTTCTTGCACACCACGTAGTCCACGTGATTCTGAAAGCACTGACGGCGCAGATCGGTCATCTCCGCCACGGTCAGTCCGCGAAAATCCGTAAAGTAGATTCCCCGCGCGCGCGCCACCTTGTCGGTCAGCGCTTGAATGGTCTCCACTTTCTTGGGTTTGGGCGGTCGTTTGGTCGTTTCCGTTTGCATGGTCTCATAGGGTTTCGCGCTTCGATCAGAGGCGGATCGTCGCGCGGTTTGGATATGCGAAAAAAGGCGGCCTACTTGGCCGATTCAACCACCGAACGGCTGAGCCGGATGCCCGGTCCCATCGTCGAGGTCAAAAACACGCTCTTCACGTATTGGCCCTTGGCCGTAGCCGGCTTATGCCGCATCACGTTGCGGAAGAATTCCATCAGATTCTCTTCGATCTTCTGCGCGGAAAACGACAGCTTGCCCACGCCCAGGTGAAGAATACCGTATTTGTCCACCCGGAATTCGGTCTTGCCGCCCTTCACTTCGCGAATCGCCTGACCAATATCGGGCGTTACGGTGCCCGCCTTGGGATTGGGCATCAGGCCGCGCGGGCCGAGAATCTTGCCCAGCCTGCCGAGCTCGGACATGGCGTCGGGCGTCGCCACGATCACGTCGGTGTCGGTCCAGCCGCCCTTGATCTTCTCGAGCACGTCCTCGAAACCGACCACGTCGGCTCCGGCGGCTTCCGCATCGCTCTGTTTGGTCTTGGTGATCGCGCAGACCCGCACGGTCTTTCCCGTTCCGTGGGGAAGTGTCACGGTGCCGCGCAC
>JAQTRJ010000112.1 GCA_028711875.1 bacterium
CTGCTCGTGCCATCGTCGAGAATCTCCTCGACCACCGAGTCCCACACCACTTCGATCTTGGGATTTTCCAGAGCGCGCTGTTGCATGATCTTGGACGCGCGGAACTGATCGCGGCGATGGATGAGATACACTTGCGACGCGTGGCGAGTCAGATACGACGCCTCCTCGAGCGCGGTATCGCCCCCGCCGACGACGGCCACGACCTTGCCGCGAAAGAAGAAACCGTCGCACGTCGCGCAGGCCGACACGCCCTTGCCGCGCAGCCGGGTTTCGCTCTCGAGTCCCAGCCAGCGCGCCGACGCTCCCGAGGCGATGATGACCGCATTCGCCTGCACGCGGTCGCCGCCGCCGAGTGTGATCGTGAATGGTCGCTTCGTCGCATCCACAGACATCGCTTCGTCCTCGATGAACGTCGTGCCGAAGCGGGCGGCCTGCTTGCGAAACAGCTCCATCAAGTCCGGACCGGTGATTCCTTCGGGAAATCCCGGGTAATTCTCCACGTCGGTGGTAATCATGAGTTGGCCCCCGGGCTGCATGCCGTCAATCACCACCGGATTCAGATTGGCGCGCGCGGCATAGATCGCCGCCGTCAGTCCTGCAGGACCCGATCCGACAATCGCCACGGAATACACTTGCTTATCACTCACCGACTGTTCTCCTTGCCGATCTATATCTCTTACGCGTTCAACATTCCGATCAATTCATTCATCGCCTGCGCATAGCCGGCGACGCCCTGGCCCATGATTGTGGCGCGGCATGCTTCCGCCGTCAGCGACATTTGTCGGAATGGCTCGCGCTTTTCCAAATCGCTCAAATGCACTTCGATTGCGGGGATCTCGACGGCAGCCAGCGCATCGCGCAGCGCGACCGACGTGTGCGTGTAACCGCCGGGATTGATGACGATTCCATCCGCCCAATGCCGCGCGCGCTGAACGATTTCGACGAGGTCCCCTTCGAGATTCGACTGACGCAGCAGCAGCTCGACGTCGCGCTCGCGGGCATATTCCGTCAGACGAATCAGCAAGTCCTCGTAGCTCTCCGACCCGTAGACATTCGGTTCGCGGAGTCCCAGCAGATTCAGATTGGGACCGTTGACGACGAGAATCCGCTTTCTCCGAGCGGTCCTTGCCGAGGATTTTCCCTGCGCGGCAATCCCGCATAGCCACTCCGCCGTTTCCGCGACGAGTGTGCGCGGAACGTCGGCGCGAATCACCGGCTCGCCCACGGCGGACAGCAGGACCCAATGCAGGGCGTCGCTCGTCGTCTTCTTATCCTGAACGAGCGCAGTCAGCAAACGATCCGGCTTCACGCGTGCAGCGGGGAATATCGCCGCCGCAAGCACCGTCTCGATTTCGCTCGCGTGTTTTTCATCAAGCACACCGAACACGAACGACATGCGGACGGCGGCGCGCATTCCGAGAAACACCGCCGCGCCATGCGACAGCTGCGCATAGCCCGTCGCCGATTCCAGCGCGTGAGCAAAACTGTGACCGAAATTCAGGAAGCGGCGCACTCCGACATCGCGTTCGTCCTGCGAAACCAGCTCAATCTTTGTTTCCGCCGCCAGCCGCACCGCCTCGTTCATCGTCTTCGTTGGCCAGCGGAGAAGATCAACGCCGAGATCGCGCACACAATTCCAGAGCGGCGCGCCGGACAACAAGGCGCACTTAACGATCTCCGCCGCGCCGGACCGCCATTCGCGCTCCTCCAGAGTGGCAAGCACATTCAGCGGCGCGAGCATGGCCAGCGGCTGGTGAAATACGCCGATAAGGTTTTTGCCCAACGGATGATTCACGCCGGTCTTGCCGCCGAGAGCCGCATCCGCCATCGCCATCAGCGACGTGGGCACGGCGATCCAGTTCATTCCCCGCTTATAGATCGCCGCCGCGAAGCCCGCCATGTCCGTCACTACTCCGCCGCCGAGACCGATGATCAGATCGTCGCGCGCGAACTGCTCATCGGCGAGCTGATCGAGAATCCGCGACAGGGTCTGCCACGTCTTCCACGCTTCACCGGGCGGAAAGGCGAAGACCGACACGCGGAAGCCGCCGGTTCTCAGCGATTCGCGCAATTCGGATTCGTAGTGCAACGCCACGCGCTCGTCGGTGACGATGCACACTCGCGGCCGCTTGCCGCCCACAAGCCGGCGCACTTCGGAGGCCGCCCATGCGACGCCATTCGCCGAGTGACGAACCGGAATCTCCCGCGATCCCAGTCGAAGGATCAGTTCGTGAGCAATCATTCGAATCTCAACTCGACGTCAATGCGATTCGCCACGTCGTCACTATTGTCTTGCGCATTCACGTCAACAATCCGGTCCGCCGTCAGATAGTCTGCCTCGCGCCGGGCGAGCATTTCGTTCAGCGCGCGCCGCAGGTCGTCGTCACTTCGGCACTCGGCGAGAAGAGGCCGCGCCGCGCGCACGGATCCCAGGCGATCCAACAGAGTATTCACGCCGATCCGCAGATACACGAGAGTTCCGCGCTCATGCACGAAGAAACGATTGCGCGGCGATTCGAGGGCGCCCGCTCCGAGCGCAACGATGAGGTTTTCCGTCGGATCAATCGCCTCCAAGAGCGTCGTTTCCGCCTGACGAAATGCCGCCTCGCCATTCTGTTCGAACATGTCGGCGATGCTTTTCCGCGAACGCCGCTCGATTTCCTCGTCCGTGTCGAGAAACGCACAGCGCATTTTCTCGGCGAGTCTGCGGCCGACGGTGGTCTTGCCCGCTCCGGTCATGCCGCACAGAAAAATCACGCCCACGGCGATTCCACTCTCCGGTCGAAGCGCGAACGGATCTCGGACATCGAATCGCCGCCAAATCTTTCCAAAAACGGATTCATGAGCGCCAGCAGCAGCATCGCTTCGCCGACGACCGCCGCCGCGGGAACGGCGCAGGTGTCGCTTCGTTCGCGCAGCGCCTCCGCCGCGCTCCCGGTCGCGAGGTCCACTGTTTTCAGCGGACGACTCAACGTCGCGAGCGGCTTCATCACGGCGCGGATGACGATCCGCTCGCCCTGACTGACGCCGCCCTCGATGCCCCCGGCGCGGTTCGTGACGCGCCGGACACCGTCCGACTCCGCGGGAAACATTTCGTCGTGGACGCCGCTCCCGAATAATCCCGCGGCATCCCAGCCGATTCCGACGCCGACAGCCTTCACGGCGGGAATCGAGAGCATTGCCTGCGCAATCACGGCATCCAAGCGACGATCCGGTTGAACGTAGCTGCCAAGACCGGCGGGCACTCCCGAAGCGATCACTTCGAACGCGCCGCCCAGCGTATCGCCGCGCGTTTTCGCTTCATCAATCGCACCCATCATCTCACGCGCGGCGTTGGGATCGAGCGCGCGCACAGGGCTTGCATCGCTGAGATCGCGAATGGTCTCCGGGGCGAGTTCAGCGCTTCGCACGGGCGCTTTCGCCGCGCCGATTTGCGTGACATGACTGACGACGGCGATTCCGAATTCGCAGAAAAATTTGCGGCAGACGGCGGCGAGCGCCACGCGCATCGCTGTTTCGCGGGCGGACGAGCGCTCGATTACATTGCGCAAATCACGATGACGATACTTCACGGCTCCGGCATAGTCGGCGTGACCGGGACGGGGAGTCGTGAGCGGAGTGGCGCGCATGTCCGCGCCGGGATCGTCCACGCGCATGCGCTCGCGCCAGTTCGGCCAATCTTTGTTTTCGATCAGCAGTGCGATGGGCGAGCCGATCGTGAGACCATAGCGAACGCCGGCGAGGATGCGCGCGCGATCGCTTTCAATGGTCATGCGCTCGCCGCGGCCATATCCGTGCTGGCGACGCTTCAGATCGAGAGCGATGTCGTCTTCAGAGATCGCGAGTCCGGCGGGAAGTCCTTCGAGAATTCCCACCAGACATTCCCCGTGGCTTTCGCCCGCCGTCAGATATCGAATCACGATGACTCCAGCTCCGGTAATAGCTCATGCATCGCACGATCGCGCGGAAACTCGACACCCGTCCAAATCTTGAAACTGACCGCGGCCTGACCGATGAGCATGGCCAGTCCGTTTTGCACGCGCGCTCCGTGCATGCCGGCGATCTGCAGAAACTCCGTGCGGCGCGGCGCGCAGATTACGTCCATGACGCATGCACCGGGATGGAATCGCAGCGGCAGAGGAAGCGGCGATTCCGTCGGCGTGGCCTGCACGATCAGATCGAAGGAACGCAGACGCTCCGCGGCCCGTTCCAGCGAAATAAGCTCCAATTTCGCGTCTTTCGAAAAGAGCTGCGGACCCGCGATCCGCGCGCGTTCGGGGCTGCGAACGGCGACGAAAACGTTCGTGGTCGGACCGGCGTCGCGTAGGGCCGCGAGAATCGCGCGGGCCGCGCCGCCGCCGCCAATCACGAGCACTTTGTCGAAGGAGTTTCGTTCGTCCGCGAACCGCCGCAGGGCAAAAAGAAAGCCCGCGCCGTCGGTGCTGTCGCCGATAATGTCACCCGCGCGGCGAACGAGCGTATTGACGGAGCTCGCGCGGCGGGCGGTTTCCGACAGGGAATTGCAGGACGCGCTGAGCGCCGATTTATGCGGAATCGTGACGTTCAGTCCTTCCCATTCCGACGAACGGACCACAGCGCGCGCGCCTTCAATATCCACATCGTGTAAAACATACTCTCCGCGCAAACCGACCACCGCGAGCGCCCACTGGTGGATCCGCGGCGATAAACTGTGCGAGATGTTCCGGCCGATGAGACCGAGACGATAGAATCGTTCACGACTCAAGAGTCACCGAATCCGGCAGCAGCCGGCCGCCTTCATTCCAAAATTCCGGATCGGAAACGCCGACGCAGTCCGCATTCTCGATCACGCTGTTTCCGTTCGCCGTGAGCGCGGCCACGGCGAAGGCCATGGCGATGCGGTGATCGCCGCCGGTTTCGATTTCGGCTCCGTGAAGCACGTTTCCACCGCGAATCGTCAGCGAGTCGTTCGTTGCCGCCGTCCGCGCTCCCATGCGCGCGAGTCCGCGAGTGATCAGCGCGAGCCGGTCGGTTTCTTTAACGCGCAACTCTCCGAGACCATAAAAATTGCTGACACCCTCGGCGAACGCGGCGAGCACGGCAAGCACGGGAAGCTCGTCCAGCAGCGCCGGCGCATCATTTTCGGCGATCTGAAACGCGCGAAACGCGGAGTGCTCGACGCGGACATCCGACACGGGTTCGCCATCGTGAATCTCCTCCCCGCTCCATTCGATGCGCGCTCCCGCTTCGCGCAACAGCCGCAGATACGCCGCGCGCACGGGATTCACGAGGACATTGCGCAGGGTCAGCCGCGAGCCGGGCACGAGCAGCGCCGCGGCGATCCAGAATGCCGCCGCCGAAGGATCGCCGGGAATACTTGCCGAGAGCGTCAAGCCATTCAGCCGAGTTCGTTTGGGATCAAGAGATATCCATCCGTGCGAACCGGGAGCAAGATTCAGAATCCGCTCGGTGTGATCGCGGGAGCGAAGCGGCTCGCGGTAGCGCGTGACTCCTTCGGCCGCGAGCGCGGCCAAGAGCACGGCGGACTTGACCTGCGCACTGGCGACGGGCGACTCATACTCGATTCCGTGGAGCGGCCGTCCGGTGATCGTCAGCGGGAAATGTCCGTCAGTGGTCGCAACGTCCGCTCCCATAGAACGCAGCGGTACCGCGACGCGTTCCATCGGCCTTTGCGAAAGCGACGCATCGCCGGTAAGCGTCCAGTGTCCGTCGCGCGCCGCCAGAATTCCCGCGAGCAGGCGCGCCGTGGTTCCCGAATTTTCGCAGTCGAGTTCGCCGCTTGAGAAACCGGCAACGCCCGACAGCGTCACTCGATTTTCCTCTCGCAGGACGCGCTTGCCAAGCCGCGCGATGCACTCGAGCGTGGCGGCGCAATCCTCTCCATCCGCAAAATTCTCCAGCACGACGTCGTCGGCAACACACAGCGACAACAGGGCGCGGCGATGGGAGATGGATTTGTCTCCGGGAAGGCGAGGGGAGCCGCACAGCGAGCGGCAAGGCGGGATAATGACGGCGCGACTCATCGGCCGACGAAAGCGTTCACGCGGAGCGGGGCAGCGTGCGGCCCACGTAAGGCGCGAGCTCCGCAAGCTGGCGGGTCAAGTCATCGAGTTCGGGCGGATTGAGCGACTGGAAACCATCCGAGAGCGCCCGCGCGGGATCGGGATGGATTTCCACCATGATTCCGTCGGCTCCGGCGGCGATGGACGCGCGCGCCAGCGCGGGCACGAGATCGCGCCGTCCGGCGGCGTGCGAGGGATCGGTGATGATGGGAAGATGGGACATCGCTTTGATCGCCGGCACGATGCTGAGATCGAGCGTGTTGCGCGTATAGTCGGAGAAAGTGCGAATGCCGCGCTCGCAGAGAATCACGTCGGGATTGCCCTCGGCCATGATGTACTCCGCCGCTCCGAGAAATTCCTCCAGCGTCGCCGCCACGCCGCGCTTGAGCAGCACGGGTTTGCCGCAGCGCGCGGCGCGTTTGAGCAGCACGTAGTTGTGCATGTTGCGCGCGCCGATCTGCACGACGTCGAGAAACTCTGCGGCGAGCTCAGCGCTGCGCTCGTCCACCACTTCGCTGACCACCGGCAGTCCGACCGCCGCGCTGACGTCGGCGAGAATCTTCATGCCCTCTTCGCCGAGTCCCTGAAACGAATAGGGCGACGTGCGCGGTTTGTAGGCTCCGCCGCGGAGCAGCTTAGCGCCGCAGCTTTTGACGCGCAGCGCCGCTTCAAAGAGCTGCTGTTTCGATTCCACGGCGCACGGCCCGGCGATGATCGTAAGCTCGCTGCCGCCGATGACGGCGTCGCCGATGCGAATGACCGTGTTTTCGGGATGGCGCTCGCGCAGAACCAATTGGAACGGCTGGGACACGCGCACGGTTTTGAGCACGCCGGGCAGCGCGTCCACCAGCGACGGATCAAGCGGCCGTTTATTGCCG
>JAQTRJ010000113.1 GCA_028711875.1 bacterium
GTCGAATTGAATGCGCGACTTGCTGTAGCCTAAAACTTCGTCGAACACGGCGCATGCCGCGATTGCAGCTCTGGATGATCGGCATGAGACGCTCGGTGACGAAGTCCCGCACCGTGTCGCGAATCATGCGCTCCTCATCGGTGAATAGATCTTCGATTCGATAGTAATCGAGTGCTTGATAGGGCATTGCCCGCTCCTTTCCGTGAACCTGTCCCAAGAGAATCAAGTCCCGAGTGATGCGCAACTCGTCCCGACTCCCTGGGAGCCGTTTCCCGACCTTGTGGGATTTCGCGGCGGTTTCTCAGCCAAGTCGGATGGCGGGATGTCCTGGGCGGGCGCGGATATCCGCGACATCGTGAGAAACCGTCGAAGATACTTCGAGCGGCGCGGTTTCGATCTCTCATTCTGCGTGGGTGCCGATCAGGTCCACGGTACCCGCATTGCCGTGATCGACAGGCGGCATCTGGGGCGCGGAGCGATGAATCCCGCCACGCGGATTCCCGCGACGGATGGACTGATCACATCCTGCGCGGGCATCGTCTTGACGACGCTCCATGCCGATTGCGCTTCGCTGTTCTTCGCCGATCCGTCCGCTCAGGTGATCGGACTCGCACACGCCGGTTGGCGCGGCGTATTGGCCGGACTGGGCGGCAAGATGATCGAGCGTCTGTGCGGAGATCTGCGCGCCGATCCGGCCACGATCCGAATTGCCGTCGGGCCGGTGATCTCGCCGGAGCGCTACGTGGTTGGCCGCGAGGTGGCGGATGCCTTCCGGGACCGCTTCGGCGGACAGGTGTTGTCCGAGTGCGAGGATGGGATTCATCTGGACATCTATGCCGCGCTGATGCTGGATTTTGAGCAGACACTGGGTCGTGAAGTCCGAGACGTGCCTCGTCCTCCCTGCACGGCGTCGAGGTCCGGTTTATGGTCCTATCGGCGGGATGGAGTACTCTCCCGATCCATGATGGCCTGGCTGACCAGGATTCCTTTCTGAAAAATTCCCTTGCGATTCCGTCGGAATTTGTCTATTTTTCTGTTTGGGAATCACGGAACGATCAACAACGAACGATGGTAAAGGCGGTTTTTCACCCATATGCTCCGACGCCTTGCATTCATAAACTCTGTTTACGACGCGCTGATCGTTTCCAACGGACAGCCGGTTCGTCGAAAACTTTTCGATGAACTGCACGATCGCGCTCGGCATCTGATCGCGCTGGACGGCGGACTGGAGCGGCTGCGCCGCTGGGGGGTCGTGCCCGAGCATGTGGTGGGCGATCTGGATTCTGTAACGCCAGCCACCCTCGCGTGGGCGCGAACGGCGGGAGCAAAAATTCATCGTCGTCCCTCGCCCGATGAACCGGATGTGTCGAAGGGAATGGCCTTATGTCAGTGGCTTGGTTTCCGCCATCTGGCTGTCGTCGGCTTCACGGGAGACCGGCCGGATCATATGCTGGCCGTCTTGGACATGGCTCTGAAGGCAACCGGATCGGTGGAATTATTCACGGATGAACTGGTTTATCTCCCGCTTGTCGGAAGCAAAAAACAAATTATCACCGTGCCTCAAGGACATCTCATATCCTGGTTCGGATATCCGGTTGCCGAAAAGTGTTCGCTGACGGGCGTGCGCTGGCCGTTTCGCAATCGCACGCTGCGAATGAGCGGATTCTACAGTCTCTCGAATGAACCCGCGGCGGAGGAAGTTCATCTCTCTCAGCAGCGAGGCCGGTCTCTGCTCTCGATCAGTCTCAATCCGTTGAATCTTCAGGGTTCCATCAAGCGAAACGAGAACCGATGACGTATAATAAAAAATTCTTCGCTTTGATTCGACGCTCGCTCCGTCGAATCTTGCTGGCCGTGACGGCGGTTCTCATCCTGAGCGCCCCCCCTGTCCGCGCTGAGTCCGGGACGGCGCTGTCGGAGCTGGATTCCGCGCTGAGTTTCCTGGGGATGACGCGCAGTGATTTTTACTCTGACCGGTGCTGGGTGGATGACGACACGTTCCTGCTGCCGCAGGTGCGCGAAGCGCTCGAGAGTCCGCTCACGGCTCAGGCGATTTGTCGGGACTTTTCCTCGGCCGCGCCGTCCTCGGTTTCCGAGGCGGGGCGCATCGCGGATTTATTCGCCTTCACGAATGCGAACTGCCCCGAATTCGTTCGGCGGGACGTTGACGCTCAACTTGCGGCGGCGCGTCCGGCGGCGTTGGATCCCTTCGAACCGATGCTCAGCGCCTTCGCTCTGGCGGAAGGCTATCGCCGACAAGCCTTCGCCGCCATTACGCCGCAGAACCAGCAAACGCTGCTGCTGGCGGCGCCGCTGTGGTTTGAAGATGAAACGAACAGCCGCGACGATACGCTCAAGGGAATGCTCCATCGAGCCTTCGGTAGCGCGGCGGATCCGTCGCTGTCCGCCACCGCCGACAGTGTTCTCACGCTGATGGCTCTCGTGAATCGCGATGCGCTCGCCGCCGCGGCGTATACCTTTGCCCGCGGATTGTCGCTCACGGCGCAGGTCTGGCGGCAGAATCCATCGCCGTTTCAAACCGCGGTCGCGCCGGGTGTCGAAGGTCTGGTCATCGCGGTCCGACAGACTCCCTTCGGCACGTTCGTGATGGGCGGGCTGGGCCCGAATACGTATCACGGCGATTTCGCGTTGATTCTTGATCTTGGCGGCGATGACCGCTATCTGTCGCGGACGGGATCAGCGGTGGCGGGACTTGGAGCGTCCATCTCCGCTGTCTTGGATTTTTCCGGCGACGACCTGTACGCAGCGGGTTTAACGGCCGATCAAGGGTGCGGCGTGCTCGGTCTGGGAGCACTCGTGGATTTGAAAGGAAACGATATCTATCAAGCGGGCCCGTTCTCTCAGGCCGCGGCGGTCTGCGGGTGCGCGTTGTTTTTCGACGAGGACGGTGACGACGTCTATCGTTCTGGATTGTTTTCGCAGGCGGCGGCGGTCTTCGGAGCCGCGGCGATGTGCGACGGCGGCGGGCGGGATAGCTATGACGTTGCCTCCTATGGTCAGGCGTTTGCCTCGACGTTCGGCGCTTCCGTGCTGGCGGATCACACAGGAAATGACGTCTATCGGGCCGGCGGCCGCACGCTCCACGAGCCGCTTCGCCCCGAGGATTATCAGTCGTTCGCGCAGGGATTTGCCATCGGCGCGCGCCCCCGCGCCGGAGGAGGGATCGCCTTGCTGCATGATGGAGCTGGAAACGATTTTTACAACGCGGAAATCTACGCGCAGGGAGTAGCCTATTGGTACAGTCTGGCTGCTCTTTTCGACGACGCGGGCAACGATGTCTATAACGGAACACAATACGTGCAGGGCGCGGGCATTCATCTCGCGGCGGGTGTCTTGGAGGACGGCGCCGGCGATGATCGCTACACGTCTCGCTTCGGTCCCGGTCAGGGCGGCGCTCACGACTTAAGCGTGGGTTTGCTCTATGATCACTCCGGCGACGATCAATACATGCTGTCGGGCGGGCAGGGATCCGCGCTGACCAACAGCGCCGCCGTGCTGCTCGATGCGTCCGGCAACGATGCCTACTACACGGTGGAACGCGGTCTCGGGCAGGGGGGAGCAAGAGCGGCGCGCGACTTTGGAAGCCTGGGCGTGTTCGTGGACGTCGAAGGAAGCGACGCCTATGCGTCACCGGATCACTCCGACTCGACGCTCTGGATTTCCGGCCTCTACGGCGTCGGCTACGATGTTCCGCGCGATGTGGTGCGCTCCCGCGAAGCGCCGGTCGAGGTCCAGCTCGTTCCACAGGATACGCTGCGCAGCATGGAAGACCTCTTTCGTGAAGCGTCGCTGTGGGAAGTCACCGACAATCGCGAGACGGTGCGTCGGGCGCGGCTGGCGCTCGCAGCGAAAGGCCTTTCCGCCGTGCACTGGGTCGGAGTGAACACATTGAACTCGGACGATGGACTCGAACGCCGCGCGATTGCCGAGTTGTTCAAGAGCTATCCCGACAGCGCCGCGCCTTATCTCCTGACGGCGTTCGCTTCGGAGAACCGCGACGCACAACGTACGGCGATCTTCGTATTCGAGCAACTGAAATATCGTCCCGCCGTTCCCGCTCTGCGGCATGCCCTGCAGGATTCCGGATACGCAAAACTGCGCCCGACGATCCTCGCGTCGCTCGGCGAACTGGGCGATACTTCGGCGGTTGCCGATCTGATTCTTTTTTCTGTAAGTTCCGTCGAACGCGAACGGATTTCTTCGATCGTCGGCTTGGGAAAGCTTGCCGATCCGCGCGGCTACCCCGCGCTGATCGCTGCACTCAGCGACCCGCTTTATTCCGTGCGGAGCGCGGCTGTCCTTGCGATTTCCGCTCAAGACGCGAAGGTGGTGCCGCCGCTTTCGGAGGCGATGATGACGGCTCGGGATCAAGCGCTCGAGGATGCCCTTCGCGCCGTCGCGGGCCTGGCGGCGCAGTGGAAGTCCGATGAAAAAAAGCGCGGTCAGGTCAGCCGCCTGACTCCGCTTGTCCGGCGTTATCTGGCGCATCCCTCGCTCCGCATTCGCGCGCAGGCGCTCGCGGCGGCGGAGCAGGTTCTGAGCGAACGCGAGCTTCAGCGAGTCGCGCAGGCGTGGCTCGGAGCGGAGGACGCCGTGCTCAAAGCAGAGGCTAAACGAATCGTGAACAAGACGAGGTAAACGAACATGCCGACCCCCCCACGTCCCCCTGCGAAGGAAGCGCTCGTCGCGCTCTGTCAGGCCTTCGGTCCCTCGGGCAGCGAAGAGGATGTGCGCGAATTAATCACGTCGTGGATTCGCCCTTACGTTGACGAACTCCAGACCGATGCGGTGGGCAATCTCATCGCGGTCAGAAAGGGGCGCAGCGAAAAGAAACTCCTGCTTGACGCGCACACCGACGAAGTGGGAATCATGGTGCGTCATGTGGACGAAAACGGTTTTCTGCGCTTCGCCAAGCTCGGTGGATGGGACGATCGCGTGTTCGCCGGTCATCGCGTCAAACTGCGCACGCGCGAAGGCTCCTTCTATCACGGAGTCATCGGCATGCAGCCGCCGCATGTGCTGAGCGAGGAGCAAAAGGGCAAGACCATCAAGGCCGAAGACTATTTTATTGACGTGGGCGCTCTTTCGGGCGCGGAGGCTCAGCAGCGCGGGATCGCAGTCGGCGACGTCGGCGTGCTCGACTATCCCGTTTTCGAGTTCGCGCCCGATCATTGGATGGGCAAAGCGTTCGACGACCGCGTGGGCTGTCTGCTCGTGGTTCAGGCGCTGCGCGCGCTGGCGGAGGGAAAAATCAAAACTCCGCTGACAGTCTGCGCGAGTTTCTCCACGTCGGAAGAACTCGGGCTGCGCGGTGCGCGGGTGTCGGCGTACGGAATCAATCCCGACGTTGCGCTCGCGCTCGAAGGCACGATCGGCGCCGATTTCCCCGGAGTTCCCGCCGACCGCAAGCCGTGCAGTCAGCGTCTGGGCCCGGTGATTTCGATCATTGATTCGACCATTCTTGTCCCGCGCAAGATGACGGATTTTCTCAGGGACTGCGCCGAGCGAGCGAAGGTCGAGTATCAGGTGAAAATGCCCATCTACGGTGGAACCGACGCCGGGGCGATCCATCAGACCCGCTCGGGCGTGTTGTGCGGAGTGATCGCGGTCGCTTCGCGCTATATTCACTCGCCGAACTCCACTCTCTATTGGCCGGATTACGAGAAAACGGAAAAACTGGTCATGGAAGCGGTGAAGCGAATCCACACGTTGGTCGAGTAGCGAGGGCGGGTTTAAAACAACGGACGACTCCCTGTGGGGAGTCGTCCGCGAATGCTCGTCAGGGAATGCCCGATTATCGAAGCAGCGTGACGCGAAGCGGGGGATGGTTCGCGTGCGCAAGAGTGACAAAATACTGCCCGCTGGTCCATCCCTCCGCGTTCAGGGAAATCTGTCGAACGCCTGCGTCGAGATGAATCGCTTTCGACATGACCCGTCTGCCTAACACGTCGTAGACGAGCACCTCCGTCTGAACGGAGTGATCGCTTTCGATTCGGAGCTGTACGGACGAGTTGAACGGATTCGGAGAGACGCTCACGAGGCGAACCTCGCGCGGCAAGACCGACCGGCTCCCGTCGGCGAGATCGGGGGGACCGAGGCGGAGGGTGAACTCGGCGCGTCGCGAGTGGAAAGTCAGAGTCAGACGGCCGTTGTCATAGCCCCACGATTCCAAAATTCCGCTCTGAACCTCGATGTAATGCGGTACGGGAATGGAGTCCAATCGCACCGTGATTCCGGCGATTCTCTCATCCTGCTGTTCCCAGCGGCAAATCAGCGAGTCAAATTCGCTCCACGCAAAGTCGAGGCGCACTTCCAGACTAACCACGTTGGAAATCATCGTGATGTCCATCCGCCGTCGCGCGGAATCCTTGTGCGCTCCATAGCGCCCGAACGTCCGGGTCGTGTCCGCCAAAGTTGCCGTCGTCCAGTAATAATCTCCGCTTTCGTCGGCGTTGATGGAAATGCGGTCGGGAAAGCGGTTGGCGGAGAAGCTCGACAGCCAATCGCACACGGCATCCGCCGGCATCAGACTGAGTCCGTGTCCGCTTTGGTCGGTGGGAAATGTCAGCATCGTGTCGGCGTGGCTTGCGCGACGCAGCGAATCCCAGGCCTCGGACGGATGACCATAGGCCAGCCACTCCAGGTCGGTATTTCCCCACGTGTTCCAGACCGGCAGATGCAGGCTGTTGAAATGCATGGACTGAGTCGTGTCCTCGAAGTGGATCGCGCTCGCGCGGTGGTATTCGAACAGGACGGAATCGCCTTCGTCAGGAAGACCTCCGAACATCGCGCGCATGGATTCGTTG
>JAQTRJ010000114.1 GCA_028711875.1 bacterium
TTCATCCAGTGCCGCAGGACCGCCGGAGAGATCCCCGACGGCCCGCCGTGCGCTTTGTGGTTCTGGTTTAAAAAATGTCGCACGAGCAACGGAAGATCCTCGCGGCGCTCGCGCAGAGGCGGAACCGTTACCGGGAAAATATACAGGCGATAAAACAAATCCTCGCGAAACCGCCCGGAGGCCACTTCCTGCGGCAGGATTTTATTGGTGGCGGCGATCACCCGCACGTCGGCCGTGCGCACGTTGGTATCGCCGACCCGGCGGAATTGCCAGTCCTGAAGAAAGCGCAGCAGCTTGGCCTGAATGATCGGCGGAATATCGGCCACCTCATCGAGAAACAGCGTGCCTCCGGCCGCGGCTTCCACCAATCCCGGTTTGTCGGCAATGGCTCCGGTAAAAGAGCCCTGTTTGTGACCGAAGAGTTCGCTCTCGAAAATCTCCGCCGATACGTTCCCGCAATAGAGAGCGACAAACGGCTTGCCCGAACGCAGCGACGAGTCGTGGATTTCCCGCGCCACCAATTCCTTGCCCGTTCCCGATTCTCCGCTGATGAAAACCGGCAGATCGGTCGCGGCGATCCGTTCGATGAGCGCGTAGAGAGTCTGCATCGGCGGCGACGTGCCGATCAGCCGTCCCCGATGCGGCGCGTCGCTCCGCTTCAGCGCGTTCAGCGCGCGGCGGGTCGAGTCGTAGCGGCGCGCGTTGTCAATCGCCAGCGTGCAGAAGGCGGCCACGGCGGCCAACGGCTCCAGATTCTCCTCGCGAAAACAAGCCCGATCACTGCGGCTGTCCGCGTAAATCACTCCCTCGATCCGCTCCGCCCCCACCAGCGGAACGATCATCGCCGCCTGAATCTGCTGCAGAACCACCGACGATTTCGCGGAAAAGCGCGGATCGCGAATAGCGCTCTCGGTGAGAATCGGCTTCCGCGTTTTCACCGCTTCTTCGAACAACGACCGTGAAACATTTTCCAGACTCAGCGGCGGTTCCGTTTCTTCCTGATTCGACGCGGCGATCCGCAGCCGGCCGTTCCCGTCGTCGAGAATGATCAGCGCGTTCTCGGCCCGCAGCGCGTCGGATACCGATTTCACCACGGCGTCGAGCACTTCCTCGAGCGGTCGCAGCTCGAGAATCTTGCGTCCCACGTCCAGCACTTGCTCCATCGTCAAGAGGCCCGATTCGCCGCTCATGGATTTCCCTCCCCCTGGACCACGAAGAGTCCTTCCTTCGAACGCGACGTGTTCTCGAATGCGTCCACCACGTGCAGCGTCCAGTAATAGCTGCCGTCGTCCAGCGAATCCTCGACGGCGATCTGCAGCGCGTCTTCGGACACCTCGTCGCGCTGCCAGATGATCGCTTCGTATTCGCCGGCTCTGAGCACGACCGTCACTCGAAAATGAAACGGAAAGTTCGCCGCGAAATGCTCCCACCGCAGAATCGGAAGCGGCCCGGTGGTTTCGGAATTTCGCGGCGAAATGAGTGCGGGAGTTTGTTCGATGACGCGAAACAGATAGACCGGCTCGATGGCATACAGGCTGTCGGCCGTCACGTCGAGAACAAACCGGAACGGCTGTCCGACCACCGATCCCAACTGCGGATCGCCGAAATACGAAGCCGTCAGCGATGCCGACCACACGTTCTGCATACTCAATCTCATCCCCACCGCCGGGAAATCCCGGTACGCCAGCCACGCCGTATCAATCCGCCCGGTCTCTTCCGACCACGCCTCGCATAACACGGAATAGGTATCTGTTGATGGAATATTTCGCGAAGTGTGCACGGATCGTACCCGTGCATGAAATCCGGTGGGCGGCTGAGTGGTATCGGGCGGAAGGTAGTGAGGTGACTCGGGATCGAGGGGATTCATATGCGATGGGGGGCATCCCAGAAGCAGAATCATACTCAAGGATGCAACTCCAAGAAGGCTGGATAGTAGACGACGATTCATATTATACAATTAAAAATTGTAGAAATACGATCTTTCTTTGGCATCGAAATGATCTCGCATTTTTTCCACTTACCGCGCCCAGCCGCCTCTGCTGATGCGATCTGTCCCCCAGCGTTTTTTCGGCAAATCCCCTCAATCTCTTCCCATATCCCAAAATTCAACAATTTGCACGTGCGCAATATCTGCACATTTTCTATCAAACAAATTCTATATAAACAAAAAGTGTACCTCTAATTTTGCTGAAAAATCAGCGGGGATGGAGGAGGAGTGAAATTAAAAATATTCGAGGTACCTTGAGCCTGAGCTGTTCATTTTCATCAGAAAACAAGATACTGGAATTCTCAGATTTACGCGAATTCATGTTGACATTATGGTCGGTGCGAAGGTATAATATAATACATGTTTTTCTGGGAGAATAGACATGGTCAAGAAACAGCAGATTTCCCGCCAGATCGAATGCCGTCATGGATTGATGATCGAGGTCAAGCCACTACGGGTCGAGGATATTCCCGAGCTTGGGAAGCTTCATCGTTCGCTGGCCGAATCCGAACGCGCGCTGTTGCCGGAAGACGTGCTTGATCCTCATTATGAACATGAGATCCGGCGGCAGATCGAGGACCATCGCGTCCATCGTCTGGTGGCGTGGCAAGACGGCAAGATCATCGGTTCGGCAGCGATGCGCCCCGGACGGCAGCGGTGGATGAGTCACACGATGGATTTGCGGGTGATTACGCATCCGAAGTACCGCCGCTATGGGATCGCCATGGTGCTCATGCGCGAGAGTATTCCTTACGCTCAGGAAACCGGCATCGAAAAGATTTGTGTTCAGATCATGCCGGCTCAGCGCGCGGCGATCAATCTGTTCAAGCATTTCGGTTTCCGCCGGGAGGCGACGTTGCGCGACTTCGTCAAGGACCAATACAATTCCTATCATGATATTCGCATCTACTCGATGAACGTCGAGGGCGCGGGCACCAAGATGGAAGAATTGTTGTCGAGTTTCCACGAGTATTCGGGATAACAGCGGTGGTTCCGTCTCGCGAGTGCCGCTATAGGATTACGCGCGGAGCGGTTGTGCTCCGCGCGGTTTTCGGTTTGGCCTCAGGGAGGAAGCAAAAATCGCTCATGAAACTGATGGCGAGTCGCGACTCATGAAGAAACACTTTTCCGGAAATCCTGTGAACGGAACTCCGGTTGCCGTGTTTATCCTGCTCTGTCTTGTCCTAACGGCAAGCGGACAAGACATTCGTGCGGATCACTTCGTCCCCAATCTCGGCCAGTGGGAGGGGGAGTTTGCGTACCGGGGTCAGGCGGGCGGGGGGAGTTTCTTCATCACCTCGTCCGGGGTGACGATGAAGTTTGTCGAGAAGGATGAAGGCGGAAGGATGAAGGATGATAGGCGACTTGACGAGATGGAAGGTCTGTCCCACTCAGAGCCGGTTCGCGGTCATGTCTTGCGTCTGAGCTTCATCGGGGCGAACACGCGGCCGGAGTTTTCCGGTGAAGAGCGTCAGCCCGGCTACTCGAACTATTTCCTGAGTGCGGATTCGACCCAATGGCGGAGTCGGGTTCCGCACTATGGTAAAGTGATTGTGAAAGAGGTCTGGCCGGGGATTGATGTCGAGTATCGCATGCCAAGCAAAGGGATCGAAACAGTTTTTCGCGTACAGCCGGGAGCGGATGGGTCGCAGGTTGTTCTGGAATACGAAGGACTCGACGCGCCGTTGCGAGTGGATGCCAATGGCAATCTGATTCTGAGCACTTCGCTGGGCGAGATACAGGAACAGGCTCCCTTCGCTTTTCAGAACCACGGCCGAGTGCAGCAGGCGGTGCCGGTGCAGTTCCGGGTCTTGTCCGACACCCGATATGGATTTGTCTGTGACGAGGTGGACACAACCCGCGAGCTGGTGATTGATCCGTTGGTCTATGGCAGCTACTTGGGCGGCTACGGACCGGATAATGTTCTGGACATAGAAGTCGCGCCAAATGGCTATGTGATTGTCGGGGGTTCGACGCAAGCCGATGACTTCCCCGTCACGCCCGGGGCTTACCAAACGGAAACCGACCACCCTTGTGCGTTCGTGTGCAAGCTGGCACCGTTGGCCGACTCTCTGGTATTCTCCACCTACTTCGGAGAAATGACCTATGCCTTTGCGGTTGTGATGGATTCGCTTGGACGGATCTATGCAGGGGGGGGGGAGATCAGGGACACGAGATTCCGCTCACACCAGATGCTTGGGACACAACAATCTGTGGCGTTGAAGGCTGGCTGGCGCGGTTCAGCACTGATGGAACCACCCTTGAGTACAGCACCTACATCGGCGGAATCACAACGGACATTATCTACGAGATGCAGATGGATACGGAAGGGATAATCTATCTATGCGGCACAACCGGTTCGGCGGACTTTCCGGTGACGGAGGATGCTCTCTATCCAGATGTCGTTGACAATGGCGGCTTTCTGATGGTTTTCGATCCCACGGTACCGACCTTTCGCTATTCCACCTGCATACCCTCTACAAACGTTACCATTCCCGTGGATATGGAGATTATCGCTCCCGGACGGATTTGGATCGCGGGATATACCCAAACGGGCGAGATCTTTCCGGTCACGGAGGATGCGTTGCAGCCGGTGGGCGGGGGCGGCAGGGACGGATTCTTCTCGCAGTGGGACCTCAATGAAAACCAGCTCGTCTACAGCTCGTTCTTGGGTGGGGTCCTGTCTGAGTACCTACTCGACTTGTCAGTGGTGGATTCCGAAAGAATCGTGCTGACTGGGTATACCTACTCGGAAAACTTTCCTGTGACACCCGAAGCATGGAAAACCAGTCTAACCGGGATTACGGATGCTTTTGTATCCATTATCCATTTGCCTGACACGCTTGAGTACTCGACGCTTCTGGGAGGAACTGCATCGGACCATGCCAATGGTGTAGTAGCGGACAATAGCAGTGTGGTCGTCCTTGGAAACCTCACGTCGAGTCATGATTTTCCGGTGACACCGGACGCCTTCGATAGGCTGCTCAACAGTGACGGCCAGCCCAGCGAGGCGACAGACCTGTTTATTGTCCGAATGGATCGCACGTTGTCGCATGTTCTCTATGGCTCTTTCTTTGGCGGCTGGGGAAACGATGAGGGATTCACGGCGTGTTTCCAGCATCCGGACACGGTCTGGTTCGGGGGACGAACGTGGTCGGGCGATCTGCCGGTCACGCCCAATGCCGTTCAGCAGGAAGGGATGGGGATCGGCGACGGCTGGTTCGCCTGCTTCGCTCTGCCCCCGATGGACACGACGTTCGTCACTCCGACGCCTTTCTTGCCGAGCGAGTTCGCATTTTCGGTCTATCCCAATCCGTTTAATCCCACCATAGTCTTTTCATTTACTCTGCCGCAGCCTTCATCCGTGAAACTGCGCGTGTTCAATCTACTCGGGCAGGTGGTCTATGCCGCCGATCTCGGCCGTCTTTCTTCCGGCGAACACCGCCACGTCTTCAACGGCCGCGATCTTCCCTCGGGCCTCCACTTCGCCCGCGTGGAGGCGGCAGGCATGGTGAAGACAAAAAAGGTTGTATTGCTGCGGTGAGATTCCGGGCACGCGAGGACGCATGCCTCGGCGAATATTCTTCTGCAGTGAGATTCCGCTTTTCAGGTCTGCCGGGAACCCGCCCTGCGGCTGAGGGGTTCTGTCTATGTCAAGGTTTTCCGGGCTGTCTTGACAAATGCCGATAATATGGGTATATTCTTGTCTAACAAAGAAAGCGTAACCCTTCCGATCATGAAAGACAAGTTCCACCCCGGATATCATATGGTCACCGTAAACTGTGCCTGTGGCAACAGTTTCCAAACCCGTTCCACGCAGCCCGGTGATTCTCTGAAGGTCGAAATCTGCTCCGCCTGCCACCCGTTTTTTACCGGCCAACAAAAGCTGGTGGACACCGCCGGTCGAGTGGATAAGTTCCTTCGGAAGTATAAGAAAGTCCAAGCCTAAGACCGTTCATTCGGTGACGTTTTTTCAGGCGGCGCCAGACGGCGTCGCCTGTTTCATGAAAGAGAGCCACTCTTAGATGCCCACTGAACACACGCAAGCTACGGATAAATCAGAACTTTCCACAGAGCTCGCGATGGGTGGTCAGGCGGTGATTGAGGGCGTGATGATGCGTAGCCCACACCGCGTGGCGGTGGCCGTGCGCAAGCCCGATGGCCAGATCGCCGTCCATACCTATCCCTACACATCGCTGTCCCGCCGCAAAAAGTGGATGGGCATTCCCGTGCTGCGCGGGGCGGTAGGTCTGGTGGAATCCCTGAAAATCGGCATCGGCGCGCTCAACTGGTCGGCCGAGCAGGCGACTCCGGAAGAAGACAAGGAACAGGCCACTGCGAAGAATAAAATCCGCGACCGCCTGACCATCGCCTTGACGATGCTGGTCGCCATGGCCGTTGCGCTCGGACTGTTTCTCTATTTTCCGCTGTGGGTGGGACGGATGGCCGCCGGTGGCCGGGAAGCGCTGACGATCTCGGATCAAATCACGGTGAATATTGTAGCAGGCATAGTGCGGGTTCTGATTCTGATCGGCTATATGTGGGTGATCTCGTTTTGGAAGGATATCCACCGGGTCTTTCAGTATCACGGATCAGAACACAAGACCATTTTCGCGTTCGAGTCGGGCGAGGAGCTGCAGCCCGAGCGGGTCGGCCGCTACGCTCGTTTTCACCCCCGTTGCGGCACGAGTTTTCTGCTGATCGTCGCTCTATCCGCGATTGTTTTTTTTGCCATTCTGGACAGTATCGTCACGGCTGTTTGGGGCGATTATCCCAGTGTTCTCGCGCGTTTTCTGGT
>JAQTRJ010000115.1 GCA_028711875.1 bacterium
TGACGTGTAGCGCTTTGCTTGCGGCTTCCGACATAAATTTCTCTCCCGTTCTATGCAGACCGTGCCTGCGTGATTTACGACTTGAGCAGCGTGCGAATCTTCTGCTCGAAATAATCTTTCGGACGGTAGCCCACCACCTTTTCCGCGACCTCACCGTTCTGATTGATGATGTACGTAGTCGGAATCGAGGGCGGAGATCCGAAGATGCTCTTGGCTTCCTCGTTGAACAACGCGCTCGTGTAGCTGATCTTGTAGTCCGCCGTGAATTGCTTCACCGCATCCAGCCCGTTCCGTCCGAACGCGACTCCCACGATTTCGAGACCCTGCGGATGGTACTGGTTGTACAGTTCCACGAACTCAGGAATTCCCCGGCGGCACGGACCGCACCACGTATCCCAGAAATCCACGATCACCACTTTGCCCAGATGCTGCCGCATGTCAATCGGGTTATTATTGATGTCGGTCACCGTGAAGTTCAACATCTTGGCGTCTTTTGCCACGGGAGCCTTGGTTTCCTTGCAGCCTGCCGATACCACCATCAGTGCGGCGAGGAAAAGCGTGATGACTCTCAACATTGACCGTCTTCTCCTAATTTATCTCTTGGAAAAACAACATTCCGGATATTCTTGCGTCCGCTGTAGAGAATTAACCCCCCCTCCGCCTCTCAGGTTCCCCCGTCTGCGGGTGGAGGAAGGGGGCGTTCCTGAAAAATCCTTGTCAGATTCCCCGAAAGCCATGTTGTCAGTTCGTAAGGAAGCGCCTCGATCAGTGAAGCAAGCTCATACAAATAAATCACTTCGTCGCCTTGCCTGCCCCAAAACACGACCTCTTCGCCAACCTCCGGACGTTCGGCTCCGGTGAAGATGTAGCTCGAGTCTTTCCCAACTATCCCCACCAGTGGGCATCGCTTCCCCCGAAACAGCACCTGCGCCCGCCCCGCCAGCGACCGGGGATAATTCACCCGGTGTCCAAGCGCGATCTCCGCTCCCCAACCGTCTGTCGGTGCCGTCCAAAAATGCGGATGCGGAAATCCGTGCCCCCGCCGCACCCGCTGAATCCGTTGGATTCGTCCCACGAGCGTCATCACCGGTTCCAGCGGCAGTAGATCGCGGACTTCCGATGACGGCGGTTGGCCATAGAGCGCGATGCCCGTCCGCACCATGTTTCCCGGTACATCAGAGATCGCCATAGCCGCCGCAGAGTTGGCCAGATGAATCCAGCGCGGCCGAATCCCCAGCTCCGCCGCTTCGGCAACAATCTTTTGAAATTCTTCGATCTGCCGCTCGCCTTTGGCGCGATCCTGCGGGCCGTTGTAGCCGAGATGCGAGTACAACCCGACCACCTTCAAGTTGCGCATCGCGGCAATTTTCTTCAGCGCGCGACTCGCCTCCCGTCCGGGAATGCCCACCCGGCCCAGACCGGTGTCGAACTTGACGTGCGCAGAAATCGCCCGCCCCAACCGGCGTGATACCGACTCCAGATACTCCACCTTATACCACGAGGTCGCCGCGGCTTCCAGTTCCCAGTCCAGAAAATCCTTCGGCGGCTTGCCCACCCAGTCGGTCATCACCAGAATGGGCTTGGAAATCCCCGCTCGTCGCAGTTCGATCCCTTCCCCCGGCGAACTGACTCCGAAACTCGCCGCTCCCGCCCGGTCAAGTACATGAGTGCAGGGCACTAAGCCATGACCGTAGCCGTTCCACTTGACCACCGCGAGCAATTCGCGCGGGGCTACGCGGGCCAGAATCCGTTCGGCATTTCGGGCCAGCGCGCCCAGATCAATCCGGGCTTCCCCGTCGGGCAGAGAAGAACGGTCAACGGCCTTCATACCCATTCAATCTACTGTGAGGAGCGGTCGGCAGGCCGCAAGAAAAAAAGACACTCCCGGCCGCAGGACGGCCGGGAGTGGCCTTATTCCGTAGATCGTCCGTGAGCGACAACTACTTCTTCGGCGAAGCGGTCTTCGCGGGCGGATTCAGAGTCTGCTGAGCCTTCATGGCCGACTCGGTGCCGGCGTACTTCGGGTTCTTCAGGAACTCTTCGAGCAGTTTCTTCTGCTGCTTCTTCGGCTTCTTAATGATCTTGTCGAACTCTTCCTTGGCCAGTTCATTCTTGGCTTTCACGCCGGCCGGAGTGTTCGGATACTTCATGACAAGTTCGTCAATCTTCTTTTCGGCATACAGCGCGTCGGCCACGGCGTTGCGGGCCATGTTGGCGGAAGGAGTATTCGGATACTTCGCCAGGACTTCGTCGTACTTCTTCTCGGCCAGCAGCTGCTCGGCCAGCTTGTTCTTGGCATCCGCGGCGGCGGGGGTGTCCCCGAAATTGTCCACCACGTCCTGATACTTGCCCTCAGCCACCATCTGCTCGGCCAATTTGTCCTTGGCCTGCTTGGCAATCGGCTGATCCGCGTACTTGTCCAGAACTTCCTGATACTTGCCGGTGTCAAACAGCTTCTGGGCGCGCTGCTCCGGTGTTGCACATCCACCCACGATCAGAGCGATCAAGGCGAGTGTGGCTAAGACAGCAATCAATCGTTTCATGGTCGTCATCTCCTCCCTGGAGATACTTCTGAATTCTTGGACCTGCCTGTCCATCTCGCAGCGCGACATCGGGGCAGGATTCCGGTGTGCCTTGCGTATCTTAGACTGACCAAAGGGTCAGACGCGATTACTTCCTCTTCTGTCCCACCTCCGCGGCCCGGATATCCGACAGCAACTGACTGGCTTCCTTTTGAGCGGTGGTGCCGGAATAGCTGCGCACGAGCTTGTTCAGCGCCTCTTTCTTGGCGTTACCCTTCAGCTTTTTCGCCGCTTTTAATTCTTCCGCCGCCCGCTCTTCCTTGACCTGCGTGCCCCGCGGCGTGTCCGGATATTTCGTGAGCAACAAATCCAACTGACCGGCCGCAAACAGCGTATCGGCCAAACGCTCTTTGGCGATGACTGCTACGTCGCTGGATGGATAGGAATCCACCACGGCCTGATAGTCCCCGCGGTCGAACAGGAGCTTGGCCTGTTTCTGGCGGGCTTGATAGGCGGCCGGAGTGTTCGGATGGTTCTGCAGAACGTCCTCGAATTTTCCTTCGTTCAGCAGCCGCTCGGCGATCTTGGCCTCGGCGCGCAGTGCGATCTCCAAATCGCCGTACCGCTCGATCACCTGCTCGTATTCGCCGCGCTCAAACAGCTTCAACGCTGCCGCGGGTCGGCTTTGGCAGCCCGTCATTCCCACGGTCAGCCACAGGCCGACGGCAAAGAGGAGACAAATAACCAGTGTCCGTTTCATCCGTTTTCGTTCCATATCTTGATACAGACTAACAGTCGCACATAATAATGCTTTGTTGGGAAAAAGTCAAGGCATGTTCTATACGGAATAGGCATGTCACGCATCGTTTTACAAGATCATGCCTCCCTCGCCTCGGAAAAACTTCCCGCCCCTCTTCGGCATATTCAGAGAACAGGTCTGTCTAAGTATCTTGGATGTCCTTCTCTGGACTTATATATCCTTTATATAAATGGCTTAATACGACTCTTTGTGCGGATTCTCCCAAAGCCTCGAAAGATAACTCAACTCCTTGAAAAGACTTGCATTTCTTCGGAACATCCGCTATATTAGATCGTATACCACTCATTCATCCCTGAGAACTGACGGAGCTCGCTCACGATGCGAAACCGATTCCGCTTTCTGACATCCCGAACCACCTATCTCCTCGCCGCCTTCAGTTTTCTGCTGTCGTTGGCCTATCAGGGAACCTCCCTCGGCCAGACCGGCGGTCGTCCGCAAGACTATGTGACGATGTCGGAACGAATCGGCAGAATCATCGTCCAATACCGGGCTTTCGATGTCTGGATTTATTTCTTTCAGGGTCTGCTTTTATTTATTTGTATAGGTTTTACAACATATTACTTGATACGATTCCGCCAGCCCGGCTTTCTGGGATCCATCCGCAGTAAGCTGTCCGATATGACTCGCAGCGTGGACCTTCAGGCGGCTATTGATTTTGAAATGACCAGCCTGTCGAACAAATTTCTTTATCTCGATCTGGTAATCGGAGGCGCGCCGGTGGCCGGCCTGCTGGGAACGGTGGTCGGACTCGTGCAGGTCTTCAGCCAGCAAACCGTGGTTGAGCACGTCACGATGGCCACAATCTCCAGCGGCATGTACGTGGCCATGGTCACCACCGTGGTCGGTCTGGTCGTGGCGCTGATCGGCATTATCGCCCGCCATTTCTTGGACAGCCGGCTGTCCGAAATTCGTGATCTTCTCTCGGGCGCGCGATGAACACTCGCAAACGCAATTCCTTCGCGGAAGCGACGACCTCGCTGATTGATCTGGCCTTCAATCTGCTGCTCTTTTTTGTGATTTCGCTCGTGATCGTGCCCGAAAACGTGGTGCCCATCCGTCTCCCGCGGACCTCGACCTCGTCGGAAGAGACCACGCTGCAGGTGGCCGATGACCTGATTTTTTATGTGATGCGCGACGGCCGCGTGCTGGTCGAGGATCAGTTGCTCGCCGACTCCACCGCCGTGGACAGCGTGCTGTTTGCCCGCGCCGAAACGATCATCGCCCAGTATCGTCAGGCCAAACCCGAGGGTCGGTTGATCCTCAAGGCGGACAGCGGAGCGGTCTGGGATCGTCCGGTGCAGGTCATGCAGGCCGCCGGAAAGCACGGCCTTCCGCTGAGCATCGCGCTCGAACCGCAACTCGGCAGGTAGACCGAATCGTGTCGGAAAAACTGGTCAAAAGCCTCATTCGCATCGTCTCCGCCGGGCTGTCGGCGCTGATTCTGCTCGTGTTGCCCGAAGTCCCGCTGTTCAAATCGGTGCCTCCGCTCGCCATTCCTGCGCTGCTGATCCCCGTAGAAGAGATCATTCTCCACCAGATTCCGCCCAAACCGCGTGTGCGTCCGCCCGCGTTCGGGCCGCTGACCGCGCAGGCCATGCCCGCTCCTTATCTCGCGCCCCGCGACGTTTCCGCTCCCCCGACTCAAATTTTGCTGCACGAGCCGTCGCCCACCGAGCCGATGATCGGAATGCGCAGCCCCGTCTTTGATCCGCCGCCGGACGAGCAGAGTCTCGTGCGGATGAATCCGGTGGCATCGCCGTTGCCCGACATCATCACCGAGCGCAGCACGGACGGCCCGGCCACGCCGCCGCCCGCCGCGCTGCCGGGGCCGCAGGCGCAGCGTGGAGAACTCTATCGCGGCGCAGGCTCGCCCAATCTCGAAATCAGCACCGAGCCGTCCTACACCGGCCCGGATTTGAATCTGCCGCAGTCCGATTTACCTGAAGCCGGACTCACCCGTGGTCCGAGCGTCCCAACGTCATCTGCTCCGGGCAAGGGCCCCGGCGAACGCTATCAGTCCCACGCCGGAACGACGCCGGGAGCCAGTTTATCGGAAGGACTCGAATCCGCGGGCGACGTGATCGGCGAAGGCGAACTCTCCGGGTTGCTGAACTGGCTGCGGCGGCAGGGTGCGCAGTTCCCGCCGGTGGTGCGCTCCTATCTGGAGACGGCGCCCGGCGATCTGCTCGGCGTGACGAGCTACGCGGGCTGGAACATCTACGTGCAATTCGCCGAGGACGAGCATCAGCTGAAAATTTTCCTGACGCGCGCGGGCACGGGCATTCTGCTCGCCGATTCCGATTTCAAAAACCGCTCGCAATTGTTCGGTCTCGGGCAGGTCACGCGCGACACCGAAGGGATCATCGCAGCCATCGAAGCGATCCGCAACAAACCCAGCCGCGAACGCACCGACGAATTCTATCACGTCTTCGGAAATTGGATGGAAGCGCAGGGCATCAAGATGGGCACGCGCCAGTCGAAATAGACTTGAAGTGATCTCAGAATCCCCGCCGAGCCGGGTTAAGGGCTGAGGATCTGCGGTGAGAGTGCTTTGCCGCCGCCCGCAACCCGGCCGGAATTTCCACATCATGTCATTCTGGACACCGCGCGCCGACTCGTTGCATTGCCACTACACTTTCCGCGCGGGCGTCCAGAATCTCGTCCGTTACATGACGTCTTATAATCAACGAACGATATGTTCCGAGTCTTCATCATCCTGATTCTGTCCGCGCTTTTCTGCGTTCCGTTGCTCGCGCAGAAAAACGCCCCCACGCCCGCCGGGCTTGATTCGACGACCCAGCGCGAGGCCGACTCGCTCGCGAGCGAATTGTTCGGCGAAGAAAAGGCCGAAACCCGCGCGCTGCGCGAGTTCGAAAAGGGCCGGGAAGACTTCGAAACCGGCGAGCGCTTCTTGGCCGAAGCCGACTCCATGCGCCGCACGGGCGCCGATACCACGCTGAAGAAACCCGGCGGCGTGCTCGGCGCGGTCCGGCAAGCGCTCGGCGACACGGCCGTTTCCTCGCGCGAGAAGGAAACCCGCGCCCGAGCGACCGCCGCCTTTCAGCGCGCCGCCCGCGAATTCGAAAACTCGCTGAAGTACGCGCCCGAATCCGCCGACGCGCAGATGTGGCTGGTCGCGACCTGCGACCGGCTCGGCGAGTGGAAAAAATCCATCGAACTCTATCGCGAAATTTTAAACGTGCGGCAGGGCGAAGACCGGCTCTGGTTCAATTACGGCTATGCCGCGCTGCAAGCCGGGGAACATCCCACCGCCGTGAACGCCTTCGAGCAGGCCATTCACATCAGCCTGTTAGTGACCGAGGATTCCGCCGCCGTTCCGCATCGCTACTACACGTATTCCGGCGAAGCGTTTCTCCGCACCTATCAGGATCGTCTCGCGCTCGATCGTTTTCGCACCGCCTTGCGGTACGCGAGCG
>JAQTRJ010000116.1 GCA_028711875.1 bacterium
TGGATGTGATCACGGCAGGGGACATCCCTCCGAATCCGGCCGAACTGGTAGCCTCGGAGAACATGAAGAAGTTCATCGAGACGGCGCGCTCCCGCTATGACTATGTGATCTTGGACAGCCCTCCTGTGATCGCCGTGACTGACGCGGCGGTTTTGGCAACCCGGGTGGATGGCACGATCCTCGTCGTCAGCTCAGGCACGGTCAGCCGTCGCGAGGTTCAGCGGGCGGTTACCCTGTTGCAGAACGTTTCGGCACCGATTTTGGGAGTTGTGGTTAACGCGCTGGATATCAAGAAGATATACGGATCGTACTACTACTACTTCCACTACTACCAATACTACTACTACTACGGTTCTGATCCATCCAAGCGTGGGAAGAAGCGAAAATCCACACGCCCCGAGTATCAAGAGGCTACCTGACCCTCGCGCCCGCGGCACATGCTGCGGGCTGACATTTCTTCAGATTACCAGATCACCTTTTTTACGCAGATGTGCGTCATCTATGACGCACTCGGCGTTTGCCTTCCTGTTGAAACAACGTGAATCCCCAGCACTCTCCCTATCCCGATATTGAAGATCTCGGCCGTGGAGGCTTTGCTATATATGCTCCGGCCAAGATCAACGTGGGTCTGCACGTGCTTGGGAAACGGCCGGATGGTTATCACGAGATTGAAACGGTTTTCCAGGAGATCTCGTGGGCTGACCGAATCGAATTTTATCCCGCCAGGGACTGGACGCTGGAGATTCACGGATTGGACCTCGATCCGGGGCCGGAGAATCTGGTGAATCGTGCCGCACAGGAACTCAGCCGGGAGGCTGGGGTGCCGTGCCGGGGACGGGTTGTGCTATCGAAAGAGATTCCGCTGGGAGCTGGGCTGGGCGGGGGATCGTCGGATGCGGCCATTACTTTACTGGGACTGTCGCGGCTGTGGGGGATCGGCTGGGGCGTGACGCGGCTTTGCGAGCTGGCCGCGCGTGTGGGGTCGGATTGTTCGTTTTTCTTGTACGGAGGCATGGCCAAGGGGCGTGGGCGCGGGGAGGTTATCGAGCCGGGGCATGGTTGCCTTGATGGGGAGATCGTGCTGGTGGTGCCGCCCTTTGGCGTAAGGACGGCTTGGGCTTATGAAGCGGGAGGTTTCCCCTTGACTCGTGATGAAGAAAGTGTTATTTTTCCTTCTTGCCATGAGAGAGGGGGTAGCTCGCAATTTGATCGGGATTTATTTTCTAATGACTTGGAAAATATAGTCTTGAAAAAATACTCCGAGCTTTCCGATATTAAGGCAAGTTTGTTAAGATTGGGAGCACAGTGGGCTTCCCTTTCGGGAAGTGGTTCCACGGTGTTTGGAGTATTCCCTGAGCGATCCCGGGCGATGCATGCCGCGCAGCAGTTCGGGAGTCCGCTGAAGGTTCGCGTGTGTCGGGCCGTAGGCCGATTACGCGAATCCTGAGTTCAGAAGGTTGGCCGTGCCGCAGACGCAGGAAGGGTACGAGGAGGAGAGACGATGACGATCACCGAGGTCAACATCAACCTCCGTGATGAGGACAAACTCAAAGCGTTTGTCAACATCACATTCGACGATGTGTTCGTCGTGCGAGGATTGAAAGTGATTGCCGGGAAAAACGGCTTGTTCGTGTGCATGCCGAGTCGGAAGCTGGAGGATGGGACGTACAAGGACATTGCCCATCCCATCAGCAACGAATTCCGCCAGCAACTGGAAGAACAGATCCTCCATGAGTACCGTCGCTTGGTGGAATCGGGCATGGTTATGCCGACAGCGCCGGGGCATGGTATGTCGGAAGCGGATCTATAGCCGACGATAGCCGTGCTGCTCTTGGGGCGTAGCCAAGTTGGTAAGGCACCAGGTTTTGGTCCTGGCATCCGGAGGTTCGAATCCTTCCGCCCCAGCCGGGAGACGCGGCGCGACCCGTTTTCGTATGACGGATCGACCCGCCAAAAAACATTTTAATTCCGTCATTCCGCCATGATTTCTCAGGGTTCCTCTATTCACAAGTTGCGGGTATTTTCGGGGAAAGCGCATCGCGCGCTGGGCGAATCCGTCGCCCGGGAATTGGGCGTTCCATTGGGCAGAGTGGGGATCGGGCGCTTTGCTGATGGTGAAATCGGCATCCAGTTCGAGGAGAATATCCGCGGTCTGGATGTGTTTCTGCTTCAGCCAACTCTGGCGCCGACCGACAATCTGATGGAACTCCTCATCATGATTGATGCGGCGAAGCGGGCGTCGGCGCGGCGGATCACGGCGGTGATTCCCTACTACGGATACGCGCGGCAGGATCGCAAGGACGCACCGCGGGTGGCGATTACATCGCGACTGGTGGCCGATCTGCTGGAAGCGGCCGGCGCGCAGCGAATTCTGACGATGGATTTGCATGCGCCGCAGATTCAGGGATTTTTCAAGATTCCCTTCGACCACGTGTATTCATCGCGCTTGTTCGTGGAGCTGCTGCAGAGGAATCCCATTGACAATCTGGTGATCGTGGCTCCCGATGTGGGATCGGCGCGGCTGGCGCGATTCTACGCCAACTATTTCAGCGTGGATTTTGCGATTGTGGACAAGCACCGCACGGGGCGGGACGTGGCCGTGGCGCTGAATCTGGTCGGCGACGTGCGCGGGAAAAATTGTCTGATCGTGGACGACATCGTGGACACCGGCGGCACATTCTCGGCGACGGTCTCCATGCTGCGCGAGCGCGGCGGGAAGGACGTGTACGCGGCGATCACCCATCCCGTGCTTTCGGGGACGGCGGTGGAGCGGATTGAGGCCAGCGAGGTGAAATGCTTGTGGGTCTGCGATACGCTGCCGACTCCCAAGGAATGTCTCTTCCGCAAAATTCGCAAGGTGAGTACGGCCCGGCTGTTCGCGGAAGCGATTTTGCGCATTCACGACGAAGCGTCCATCAGCGATTTATTTCTCGAGAAACCCACGGCTCAGGCGCGGGAATCGTTTCTGGTTGCCGCTGATGACGTATCCGATTCCGCGGCTCATTCGTAGCGGCGGCGTTTTGCTGAATTTCAGTGAAGAAAGAAGATAGAGAACATGAACGAGATTCGAATCAGCGCGAAGGAACGGGATCCGAAGACGGTTTCCGGCCACGCCCTGCGCAAGGGTGGCCTTGTTCCCGGAGTTTACTACACCCGCACCGGTGAAAACCGCTGCCTGCAATTCGACCGCAACGAGCTGCAAAATCTGCTGCGGCAGGAGATCGGAATTCTTAACGTCGAGGTGAATGGAGAAAACCTGGCCTGCATCATCCGTGAAGTGCAGCGGCATCCTGTCCGGCGCGACGTCCTGCATATTGACTTGATGGGCGTGATCAAGGGTCAGAAGATCCGGGCTCACGTTCCGGTTCACCTGATCGGCACAGCGCAGGGGCTCAAGGAGGGCGGAACACTGGATGTGGTGCTGCGCGACATTGAGGTTGAGTGTCTTCCGGTGCATCTTCCCACGCACGTGGACGTGGACGTCAGCCATCTGGCGTTGAACGAAGCGGTGCGGGTGAGCGATATTCAGTTACCGGAAGTAACGATTCTCAGCGATTTGCAAGGCACGATCGCCCACGTGGTCCCACCGCGCGCCGTCACGGAGGAGACCGAAGCGGCGGCGACGGAAGCGGCTCCGGCTGAACCCGAAGTCATCCGCGAACGCAAGAGTGAAGAAGGCGAGGAGAAGAAGTAGCCTCGGCCGTCGCGAGCGGTTCGCGATGTGGTTTTATCTGATGGATTGGGCGGGCACATGCCGCTGATCGTCGGGCTGGGCAACCCCGGTAAAGACTATCGGGAGACGCCTCACAATCTGGGATTCGAGGTGCTGGATCGTCTGGCTCGACGATGGAGCATCGGATTTCGGAAATCGCGGATCGCCGAAGCGGAGGAGGCTGTGCGTTCCGGCGCAAACCGGGTGGTGTTGCTGAAGCCGCTTGCTTACATGAATCTATCGGGTCGTCCGGTCAGTGCCGCGCTGCGCTGGTATGGTTGGAATGCGGACGCGCCGCTGGTGATCTGCGACGACGTGAATTTACCGCCGGGCACGCTTCGCTTTCGAAATAAGGGCGGAGCCGGGGGACACAAAGGGCTTCAATCCATTATCGAACAGATCGGCGAGGAATTTCCACGGCTGCGAATCGGCGCCGGAGGCGGAAGTCCGGGCGCTGATGTGGCCGATTACGTATTGGCGAGACCGACGGGGGATGTGCGCGCGCTGTTTGCCGACGCGGCGGAGCGCGCCGCCGATGCGGTGGAATCCTATCTGCAATACGGCTTGAACGCGGCGATGAACGACTACAACACACCGCGCGCGGCCGATGACCATCACAACCCTTCCGGCGAGGATCGCTCGCCGGACGCCAAGGACCAAAGGGAGAAGGAAAACGATGCGAACGTATGAACTGGTGCTGGTGTTCGATCCGGCGCTGGAGATGGAACAAATTGATCAGGATCTCCGCAAACTCAGCGAGATGATCTCCGCCGACGGCGCGATCCGGCTCTGGGAACGGTGGGGAAAGCGACGGTTGGCCTACGAAATCGCCGGACGTCAGTACGGCTACTACGTCTTGTCGGTGTTCGATTCCAATCCGTTGGCGGTGGCCAATCTGGATCGCACCATCCGTCTCAATACGGCGGTTATTCGGCATCTGATTACTGTGTTGGAGCCGAAACGGGTTCCCGATACCGATCCGGAATCGGTTCGCACGTTGGGTGCCGCGCCCGAAGCGCCAGCGCCGACGATCGAGGCGATCCCGCTCATGGCGGAAGAGCGAGCCGGCTCACCGGAAGACACTGCGGCCGAAGTGCCGCCGGAAGTTACCGACGAGGGATAAAATCATGATCGGGGCCGGAATCAGAGTGGTTGACTGATCCGCCCGGTGAAGCATGTGTACCGGATAAGCAAGGGGAGAGGATCATGGCTGACCTGCGGATGCCGGACATCAACAGTGTGATTATCGTCGGGAATCTGATCAAAGACCCGGCGTTTCGCACCACTACCAGCGGAGTGCCCGTCGCCAATTTCACGATTGCATCGAACCGGAAATTCAAGGACAACAGCGGTGCGATCAAGGAGGACGTCTGTTTTATCGGCGTCGTGGCATGGTACAAGCTGGCCGAGAGCTGCTACGAGAATCTGCGAAAAGGCAGCGCGGTACTCGTGGAGGGCGAGCTGCAGAGCCGGACGTGGAAGACGGAAGACGGGTTCAATCGCAGCACGGTGGAAATCAAGGCGCGCCGTATTCAGTTCCTAAACTATCGCGACAGCCATCTGGACGACGCTTCCGCGATGGAGCGTGAGAGCGAACCGGTAGATCACGGCGAATCGGAAGGCGCGGCGAGCGAGGGAACGGGCTTCCCAGCGGAGAAAACGGAACCGGATTTCGGTTTCGGATACCGCGGGATCAAGGTGTGAACAGAAAGACAGGGTGACATAGATGCAAGTGATTCTTCGCAAGGAACACGAGTCGCTCGGCAAGACCGGCGACGTGGTGGTTGTCAAGCCCGGCTACGCCCGGAATTTTCTGATTCCGCGCGGTATCGCCTATCCGGTGAACAAGACCAATCTACGCCGCCTCGAGCACGAGCGCGAGGTGTTGGCGGCGCGCGATTTGCGCGAGCGGCGAAAAGCGGGAGACCTCAGCGCGAAGCTTCAGGGCTTGCGGCTGATCGCGCAGGTGCAGGTTGGGGAGGAAGACCGGATGTTTGGATCAGTGACGGCGGCCGACGTGGCGGAACTGATTAAGGAGCGCGGCATTGAAGTGGATCGCCGCAAAATTCAACTCGACGAGCCGATCAAGCATCTCGGAGAGTTCGAGATCCCGATTCGCCTGCATCGCGAGGTGACGGTCTCCATTACGGTGGACGTAGTGCGGACGAATTGACAACGGATTTTTTTCCGAAAAGGGAAGCCCCCGACGCAGGTCGGGGGCTTCTTTCGTTCGAGAACAGCGGCGCCTCAGGATTCCGTTTCCAACCAGCGAGTGCGTTTACGGATGTAGCGGAGCGTGAGGAAGATCGGCAGGATGATTTCCAGCGGGACCGTCCACACAGGATTGAGTTGAATCTCGCGGTGGATCGCCGATTGTTCAATGGCTTCCAACAGGGCAAACATGGCGAAAATGACGGTGAGGCTGTAAATCTCGCTCTTGAGCGCGGGACGGAATGAGAACGTGCCCTCAGGTTTCCGCCATAGCGAGAAACGAGGCAGAAAAGACGGAACACGCCCCGCCCACTCGCGATAGCTGTCTCCGAAACGCACCGCTAAAAACCTCTCTTCAGCCGCGGATATCCGCTCATAGAGCAGGACATAGCCGAAAAGTGTGGCCAACACCAACAGCGGAGATCGGGTGAGGGCGGCAAGTCCCAATACGGTGACGATATTTCCGAGATAGAGCGGGTGCCGGCAGATCGAGTACATTCCGGTGGTGTTCAGGGACTCGGCGATTTGCGTTCTCGTGTTCCGTCCCGAAGCGCCCGGTCCACTGTAGCCCTGCGCCAACCCCCGGATGAAGACTCCCAGCAGGCAGACGGAGAGGCAGAACAGTTCCCATGAGAGTTCCCAGGTGGTGGAGCCGGCAAAATAATGGTCGTGTTGGAACATCACCAGCGCGGAAAACGGCAGCAGTACAAGCGGAACGAAACTCCGGCGACGGAACAGCCAGTCGCCCTGATTCGGCAATTGATCTATCAGCATCGTATTCTCAGAAGGTGATTATCCATTCAAACGAGCGCGAATGTCGTCTC
>JAQTRJ010000117.1 GCA_028711875.1 bacterium
TTCGGCTTCCGCCGTCTGCGTTTTCGATGCTTTCTTGCGCATGGGCAGACCGAGTTCCTTCAGCAATTCGTACGCTTCCAGATCGGTCTTGGCGGTGGTGACGAAGGTGACGTCCATTCCGCGAATCTTCTCGACGGAGTCGAGGTCAATTTCGGGGAAGATAATCTGCTCTTTGAAACCGACCGTGTAATTTCCCCGCCCGTCGAAACCGCGATTGGGCAAACCGCGGAAGTCGCGGATGCGCGGAGTGGCTACGCTAATCAGCCGGTCGAGAAATTCCCACATCACGTGCCGGCGCAACGTCACGAACGCACCGATCGGCATCCCTTCGCGCAGCTTGAAATTCGAGATGGACTTGCGCGCTTTGGAGACCGCCGGCCGCTGGCCTGTTACCTGCGAAATTTCCCGCACGATGCTGTCCAGCACGCGCGGATTGGCCACGGCATCGCCCGCCCCTACGTTAACCACGATCTTCACCAAGCGCGGAATCTGCATCGGATTCCGATACTGGAATCGCTTGGAAAGCGCCTCGCGCACTTTTTCGTTATAGTGACGCGAGAGCCGAGGCACGTAATCGCCAGGCAGACGCGGCCGTTCGCCGACCAGCGCCGCTCCACCCTTCTGCGCTTCCTTGCCGCCTTTTTTTCCGCCGGCCGGCGCGCCCTTCGCCGCTTTCGCGGGAGCTGCTTTATCTGCGCTCATCGTGAATCATCTCGTTGGATACTTTGGCATAACGGACGCGCTGCCGCTTGTCCCCGCCGGTCAGCACCTTCCGGCCGACGCGCGTTGGCTCGCCGCTCTTGGGATCAATCAGCATGACGTTAGACACGTGAATGGAACCTTCCCGAGTGACGATCCCCCCCTGCGGACGCGTCTGGGTCGGGCGCTGATGCTTCTTGACAAAGTTCACGCCCTCGACCACGATGCGCCGCTTCTCGGGAAACACCTTGAGAACCTTGCCGCGTTTGCCGCGGTCGTTCCCGGCGATCACCACCACCATGTCGTTCTTTTTAATCTTCAGATGGGTAAACATTGAGCAATCCGTTCCGGATATTCCAGACTCTCCAGAGTCGCCGCGTCAGACGACTTCCGGCGCGAGGGAGATGATCTTCATGAACTGCTTCTCGCGCAGTTCGCGCGCCACCGGGCCAAAAATACGCGTGCCGCGGGGTTCACTTTCCTTGTCAATCAACACGACCGCGTTTTCGTCGAAGCGAATGTAGGACCCGTCGCGGCGCCGCACTTCTTTGGTGGTGCGCACGATCACCGCCCGCGATTTCTCCCCCTTCTTCACCGTGGCGTTGGGAATCGCCGAGCGTACGGACACCATGATGATGTCACCCACCGACGCCGTGCGCCGGCCGGTCCCGCCATAAACCCGGAAGCAGCGGACCTTTTTAGCGCCGGTGTTGTCGGCCACGTTGAGAATCGAATATTCCTGAATCATCGCCGGTTACTTCCTCTTCTCAATGACCTGCACCAGCCGCCAGTTCTTGCGCTTGGACAAGGGGCGGGTTTCCATGATGCGAACGCGATCGCCGATCTCGCACTCGTTCTGTTCATCATGAGCCATGAACTTCGTCGTGCGGCGGACGTACTTCTTATACAGCGGGTCCTGCACGCGGCGCTCGACGGCCACCACGATCGTCTTGCTCATCTTATTCGAAACCACCACCCCAATGCGGGATTTACGCAGGCCGCGTTTGGCGGGAGCGGTTTCTCTCGCGGATTGTTCCGTCATGCCGTGACTTCCTTGGGCTTGCGAATTCCCAAATCATGTTCCCGAATCAACGTGCGGATCCGGGCGATGTCGCGCCGAATCTGCCGCACGCGGGCGGTGTTGGGAAGTTGTCCCGAATCCAATTGAAACCGAATCTGCTCGAGGTTGTTCTCCCAGTCGTGGAGCCGTAGATCAAGCTCTGCGCGGGAGAGTTCCTTCAGTTCGGTCATCTTGAGTGGTCTTGCGCTACCGGTTCCCATAGTTCCGTTCCGATGCCGCTACGAGCGAACGATTTCGCGGCGGACGAATTTGGTCTTGATGGGCAGCTTCTGCGCCGCCAGCATCATGGCTTCACGGGCAATGGCTTCTTCCACGCCCTCGATCTCAAATAGAATCCGGCCGGGGCGCACCGTGGCCGCGTATAATTCCACCGGCCCCTTGCCCTTTCCCTGACGGGTTTCCAGCGGCTTCTTGGTCACTGGCTTGTCGGGGAAAATACGAATCCAAATCTTGCCGCCGCGCTTGACGTGGCGGGTCAGAGCGACACGGGCCGCCTCGATCTGCCGCGATGAAATCCAGGCGTCGCCCATCGCTTTGAGTCCGAACTCGCCGAATGACACGTCGCTGCCGCAGTAGTCATACCCCTTGCGGCGGCCGCGCTGTTGCTTGCGATACTTGAGTCTCTTGGGAGTCAGCATGTTGGAGTCCTATGCGCGCGTCCGTTCACGGGAGCGAAGCTGCCCGGAGGCCAGCGCGTTTTTGCCGATCACTTCGCCCTTGCACACCCAGACCTTCACACCCACCGTGCCATAGTTGGTTTTCGCCACCGACAGCGCGTAATCCACGTCGGCGCGCAGCGTGTGCAGCGGCACCCGGCCTTCCATATAGCCTTCCTGCCGGGACATCTCCGCTCCGCCCAAACATCCCGAACAGAGAATCTTCACCCCTTCCGCCCCCATCCGCATGGTCGTTTGCAGAGCCTTTTTCATCGCCCGGCGAAACGAGACGCGGCCTTCCAGCTGCTGGGCGATCATATCCGCCACCAGCTTCGCCTCCAATTCGGGGCGCTTGATCTCAAAAATATTGACCTGTACGTCCCGCTGGGTCAGGTTGCGAAGCTCCGCCTTGAGCTTGTCCACCTCCGCACCCTTGCGGCCGATGACGATGCCCGGCCGGGCGGTGCGAATGGTCAGCGTGAGCTGCTTGGGAGTGCGCTCGATTTGGATTCCCGCCACGCCCGCACCCTTGAGGCGCTGCCCCAAGTACTTGCGGAGATACAGATCTTCGTGCAGCTTGTCGGCAAAACTGCGTTCGTCAAACCAGGCGCTATTCCATGTCCGAATAATGCCCAGTCGCATGCCGACCGGATTGACTTTCTGACCCACGGGTTATTCCGATTTCTTCGACTTGGTCTTCGTTTTGGCGGTCGCCTTGGAACCACTCGTCTTGGGGGCCGGAGCTTTCTTGGCCGGTGTCTTCTTCGCCGGCTTGGCGATCTTTTCAGGCTCAGCGGCCACAGTTTCCACCGGCGCGGCTTCCGCTTCGTCCTGCGGAATTTCGTCGGGCGTCCCGACCAGCACCGTCAGATGGCTCATGCGCTTGCGAATCGGCGTCGCCCGGCCCATCGCTCGCGGCAGGAAGCGGCGGTAGGTCGGACCTTCATCCACGAAGATCTTCTTCACCACCAGTTCGTCCGGGTTGACGTTGCGGGCTTCTTCGCCGTTCACGATATTGGCCACCGCCGATTGAATCGCCTTGAGCGTCGGCAGCGCCGCGGAACGGCTTGTGAACTTGAGAAGGCCGATGGCGGCATTCACGGATTTACCGCGGACCAAATTGGCAACGAGCCGCATCTTGCGCGGAGTCACTCGAAGGTATTTTGCGACACAGTGGGATTCCATTACCGTTCCTATTTCTTGGCGACGGTGCGCTCGGCCTTCTTGGCCGTGTGACCTTTAAACGTCCGGGTCGGCGCGAATTCGCCCAGCTTATGTCCCACCATGTTCTCGGTGACATAGACAGGCAGAAATTTCTTGCCGTTGTGCACCGCCAGCGTGTGCCCCACGAAATCCGGTGAAATCATGGAACGTCGAGACCACGTCTTGAGAACCTTCTTCTCGTTGGTCTCGTTCATCTTCACGATTCGGGCCTCAAGCTTCGGATCAATGAAAGGCCCTTTCTTGAGCGACCTGGCCATAGGTTACGCGCCTCGCGTCTGAACGTTGCGGCGGCGGACAATCAGCTTGTTCGACAACTTCCGCGGATTCCGGGTTTTATATCCTTTGGTGGGTTTGCCCCACGGAGTGCAGGGATGACGACCACCGCTGCTGCGGCCTTCGCCGCCGCCCATCGGATGGTCTACAGGATTCTTGGCCACGCCGCGCACGTGCGGACGGCGTCCCAGCCAGCGCGTCCGTCCCGCCTTGCCGCTGGTGATTTTTTCGTGATCGAGATTTCCGACTTGACCGATCGTGGCCAGACAGAGAGCGGGAATCCGCCGCATCTCGCCCGAGGGCATTTTCAAGAGCGCGAATCCGCCGTCCACCGCGGCCAGCTGACAAGCCGATCCCGCCGCCCGCGAAATCTGACCACCCTTACCGACCTTCATTTCCACGTTGTGCACGAACGATCCGAGCGGAACTTTTTCCAGCGGAATCGCATTGCCCACGCGAATCTCGGCTTCAGTGCGCGAGGAAATCACCCGGTCGCCCGCCCGCAGGCCATCCGGCGCGAGAATATAGCGCTTCTCGCCGTCGGCATAGTGCAGCAGAGCGATATTGGCGCTGCGATTGGGATCGTATTCCAGACGCGCCACGCGGGCCGGAATATCGTATTTATTGCGGCGGAAATCAATCAGCCGGTATTGCTGCTTGTGGCCGCCGCCCATGTTGATGTTGGTGGCGCGCCCGCGGTTGTTGCGGCCGCCGGTCCGGCGCAACGGAGCCAGCAGGCTCTTCTCCGGGCCATCCGCGGACAACTCGCTGCGATCCATCGTCGTTCGGAAACGCAGCGTCGGGGTGAGGGGTCGAAATTTCTTGACTGGCATGATTCTATCGTCGAAAAATCGCTATACGTTCTGAGCCAGCTCGATCGAATCGCCGGCTTTGAGAGTGACGACGGCCTTTTTCCAGTCCGCGCGCTTGCCGGTGAACCGGCCCAGCCGCTTGACCTTGCCGCGGACGTTCATGGTATTGACGTCGAGCACCGTCACGGAATATTTCTGCTCGACGGCGCGCTTGATCTCGATCTTGTTGGCGCTCGAGTCCACCACGAACGCATATTGATTCCGCAGATCCTGAATCTGCGCCACTTTTTCCGTGAGCAGCGGCTTGCGGAGCACCGATCGTTTATGCAGCATGATCCAACACCTTCACCAGCTTGGAGACCGCACTCTTCTGGAACAGAAGCACCGTGCAGTCCATCAGATCGCGCGTGGACGCCGCGTCCGCCCTTTGTACCTGAGTCCGGTTCAGATTACGGATGCTCTTGGCCAGAATCACGTCGAAATCCGGCGTCAACAGCAATACCTTTTCGTCCTTCAGTCCGAGCGCGGACAACACTCCGACCACCTCGCGCGTGCGCGGAGCCGCCAACGAAAAGTCCTCGACCACGCGAATGCGTTCTTCACGGGCCTTGTACATCAGCGCACTGCGGCGGGCCAGCTTCCGAACTTTGTCGGGCACCTTCACGCCGTAGGCATGAGGCTGCGGACCGAAGATCGTACCACCACCCGGATTGAGCGGCGAGCGGGTCGTTCCCTGCCGCGCTACGCCCCGTCCCTTCTGACGGAACGGCTTCCGGCCGCCGCCGCGCACGAACTTGCGATTGCGCGTCGCCGCCGTCCCCTGGCGGCGAGCCGCCTCTTCACTGCGAACGGCCAGCCAAATCGCGTGATCGTTGGGATCGCCGGCGAGCAAGCCGTCGGGAATCTCCACCGTCTCGGATGACGTCGAACCGTCGCGTTTGTATACGGGCAACTGCATGATGTTCTCTATGACTTGCGAACCAGCACGATGCTTTTGGCCGGTCCGGGAATGGCGCCCTTCACCATAATCAGATTCGCGTCGGCATCCACGCGGACTACCGTGAGTCCAGCCACCGTGACCTGCTCCGCGCCCATCTGTCCGGCCATCCGCAGTCCTTTCCAGACGCGGCCCGGAAACGTATGTGCGCCGATCGCGCCGCCGTGACGGAAAAATTCATGGGTTCCGTGGGTACCCACCGGCCCGGCAAAGTGATGGCGCCTGATCACGCCGGCATAGCCTTTCCCCTTGGAAACGCCGGATACCTTGATTTTGTCTCCCGCCGAAAACAACGAACACTTCAGCGTGTCGCCGATACGCTTGCCTTCCAGCCGCATGTCGCGGATTTCGCGTTCGATGCGCGGCGCCGGAAGACCCAGCTTGGCGTAGTGACCCTTCTGCGCGCGCTTGACCAGCTTCTCGCGCTTCTGCTCGAAACCGAGACAGGTCGCTGTATAGCCGTGCGTCTCGTCCGTGCGCAGATTGGTGATGGGATTGGGACCCAACTCGATGACGGTGACGGGAATCATGTTCCCCTTCTCGTCAAAGATCCGGGTCATCCCCAGTTTTTTTCCGATAAGTCCGATCATGTCTTGATCTCGATATCCACTCCCGCCGGAAGTTCGATGCGGATCAGGGCGTCCACCGTCTTTGGCGTGGAGTTAAGAATGTCTATCAACCGTTTATGCACCCGCGTCTCGAACTGCTCGCGGGATTTCTTGTCCACATGCGGCGAGCGCAAAACCGTATAAACCGACCTCTTGATCGGAAGCGGAATCGGGCCCGATATCGCCGCGCCCGTGCTTTTTGCGGTGCGCACGATCCGCTCTGTAGATTTGTCAATCAAGGTATGATCGTACGCCTTGAGCTTGATTCGGATTGTCTGACCTGTCACCTTATTCCTCTCTCGATCTGATTCGCTTATTCGATTATTTTTCCGACGACGCCAGCGCCGACCGTGCGACCGCCTTCACGGATCGCAAATCGCAACCCTTCTTCCATCG
>JAQTRJ010000118.1 GCA_028711875.1 bacterium
CGATACGTGGTTCTCTTCATGGCTCTGGCAGTTCTCCACGATGGGCTGGCCGGAGCAGACCGCCGATCTGAAATATTTCTTCCCGACGAGCGTGCTGGTCACAGGCCCGGATATCATTTTCCTGTGGGTGGCGCGAATGATCATGGCGTCCGAGGAGATTTTCGGAGTCGAGCCGTTCCGCGAGGTGTATTTTACGGGCATGGTGCGCGACATGAAGGGGCGGAAGCTCTCGAAGTCGCTGGGCAACTCGCCTGATCCGCTGGACGTGATCGGAACGTACGGCGCGGACGCGCTGCGCTTCACCATGGTGTCGTTGACTCCGCTGGGCGGAGATATCCGCTTCACTCCCGAACTCTGCGAAACCGGCCGCAACTTCGCCAATAAAATTTGGAACGCATCGCGGCTGCTGATGATGAATCTGCCGGAGGAGGGTGATGAGTTTCCATTCACGCCGGTGGATTGCCTGAGCGCGCCGCCCGAACACCTGATGGATCGCTGGATCGCCTCGCGATTTTTCACCACGTTGAACAACACCGAGCGCGCGCTGAAGGAAATGCGCTTCGCCGATGCGACCAAACTGGTGTACGCCTTCGTCTGGAACGACTTCTGCGACTGGTATCTCGAACTCATTAAGACGCGGCTTCAGAGCGGTGGCGAAGAACGCGAGCAGGCGCTGCGCCACGCGCTGGGCGTGCTCCACGGAATAGTGCGATTGCTCCATCCGTTCATGCCGTTCATCACGGAAGAATTGTATCAAACCTTGCGCGGGCTTTCGGAGCGGGTCTGGCCGCAGGCGCAGGCCCGCGAGACGATCCTGTTCGCACCGTTCCCTGAGGTGCGAGCGGACTGCATCAATGACTCGGTGGAAGAGGAATTCTCTCTCTTACAAGACGTCGTGAGCACGCTGCGCACGATCCGCGGAGAGCTGCGCATTTCCCAGTCTATTCGGATGAAAGCCGGAATTCATGGGGATGGAACCGGTTACGTCGAGTTCTTAAAGGAGTTATCGCCGCTCATCACGCGGCTGGCGGGACTCGATCGGCTGGATTTCGACGCGGATAAGCCGAAAGGCAGCGCCTCGGCGGTGGTGCGCACGCTGGAAGTGTTCGTGCCCCTGGAGGGATTGATTGATCTGAAAGCAGAGCGCGCGCGGCTCGCCAAGGAGCGCGAGCGGCTGACGAAGCTCGTCGAAGGCGCGCGCGGCCGGCTGGCTAATCCCAAATTCGTCGAAAACGCGGCGGAAGAGGTGGTCGCGGCGGAGCGGCAAAAGCTCGCCGATCTCGAATCCGCGTTGCAGAAAGTGGATCGCTATTGCAGTGAGATAGACTCGATCAAGGAGGAGTCATGAGATACATTCTTCTGGTCCTTGCGCTGGCAGCGGCCGGAATGTGCCACGGCAAGCCCGGTGTTGCGCTCACCATCTATAACGATAATCTGGCGCTGGTCCGCGACGTGCGCGACGTATCGTTCGAGAAAGGCGCGGGCGAAATCCTATTTCGCGATATCTCGGGGCAGATTGACGCGACGTCCGTGCATTTCAAAGCGCCCGGTGTGCAGCTGCTCGAGCAGAATTTCGACTACGATCTCGTCTCGCCGGAAAAACTGCTTCAGAAATATGTGGATCAGAAAATCGAAATCGTCTGCGAAAACGGCGATATCGCGTCGGGAACGCTGCTCGCTTCAGGCTTCGGAAGCGGTCAGGTGATTCTCCGCGAGGAGAACGGCGCGCTCCGAAGCATTTTGCTCGATAAAGCAGTTGAGATTCGTTATCCGAGTCTACCCGAGGGACTGATAACACGACCCACGCTGCGCTGGCTGGTGAGCGCGGCGCAGGGCGGCAAGAAGGAAACCGAGGTTTCGTACCTCACCACAGGTCTTTCGTGGCGCGCCGACTACGTGCTGGTCGTGCGCGATGAATCGAAGGACGCCGATCTCGATGCGTGGGTGACGATCAACAACACCAGCGGCGCGAGTTACAACGATGCTACGCTGAAGCTGATCGCGGGAGAAGTTCACCGGGCGGAAACGCCGCGGCCCGTGTATCGCGCTCAGAAAGGAATGGCCATGGAGATGGCGGCCGCGGATCAACAGTTCGAGGAGCGTTCGTTTTTCGAGTATCATCTTTATACACTGCAGCGTCCCGCGTCCGTACTCGATCAACAGACCAAACAGATCAGCCTGTTCGCGCCGGTTACGGTGGCCACGAAACGCATCTATGAATACGACTGGCAGCGTAAGCAGGATCGCGTCGGCGTCTCCATCGAATTCGAGAATCGCGAAGCGAACGGCCTCGGTATGGCGCTCCCCGCCGGCCGCGTGCGCGTCTATCAGGACGACGCGGGCAGTCAGGAATTCATCGGCGAGGACAACGTCCAGCATACGCCAAAGAACGAGAAGGTGCGCGTGCGGGTCGGCGAAGCGTTCGACATCGCCGTCGAGCGCGCGCAGACCGACGTGCGACGTATTTCGGATCGCGTGTCGGAGAGCGATTACACGGTGAAACTGCGCAATCATAAGACTGAAACCGTCGAGGTCGTCGTTCTGGATTATTTCTGGGGGGACTGGGAAGTCACGCGCGAGAGCGTTCCGCACAAAAAAATCAGCTCCACCAAAGTCGAATTCCGCGTCACGGTTGAACCCGAACAAGAATCCATCCTTACCTACACCGTCCGCACCCGATAGCCGAACGCTGTCGCGCTTGCAGGCGCCCGTTTCGGCCGTGCCCTATATCGGCCCGGAGCGGGAAAAGGTGCTGGCCGATCTGGGTGTGGGCACCGTCGAGAGTCTGCTCGACGTGCTGCCGCGCCGCTACCTCGATCGCTCGCGCATCATGAAGGTGAAAGACCTTCAGGCAACCGAGCACGAGGTGACCGTGGTTGGCGAGGTGTCGTACGTTCAGCCGATGCGCAGCCGTCGCGGAAAAACGTGGCTGGTGGCGGGCATTGACGACGGCACCGACGTGCTCCAGTGTGTATGGTTTCAGGGCATGACCTACTGGCGGCGCGCGATGCAGGTCGGCGAACTTGTCGCCGTGTCGGGCGTGGTGCAGGACATGAGCGGCTGGCGCATGGTGCACCCGGCGGTGGATCGCCTGAAGGACGACGCTGATCGCGAGCTGTATCACACGGGCCGCATCATCTCGCTCTATCCGGGAACTCTGCCGCTGCGGCAGGTCGGACTCGAGAGCGCCACGCTGCGCCGGATCATGCGCGCCGCGTTGAATATCGCGCGCAGCGAGCTCCAAGAGTATCTCCCAACACATGATTTGGCGATGGTCGGCGCGCTGCCGCGCGGCGAAGCCTACGAGCAGATTCATTTTCCCGATTCGTGGGACTCGCTGCGCGCGGCCTGGCAGCGCATTCGCTACGAAGAACTGTTTTTCTATCAGCTGCTGTTCGCCTATCGGCGGCATCTCAATCGCACCGCTCCGGGCGGAGTCGCGTTCGAAAGGATCGGAACGATCACCCGCGCGGTGTGGAAGGCGCTGCCCTTCGAGCTGACCGATGGACAGACACAGGTGCTGCGCGAGATTCGCGCGGATTTGGAGAAGCCGGTGCCCATGCAGCGGCTGCTGCAGGGGGAAGTCGGTTCGGGAAAAACCACCGTGGCGCTGCTGGCGATGGCGATGGCCGCTGACGCGGGATTCCAGTCGGCGATCATGGCTCCCACCGAACTGCTGGCGCAGCAGCATGCGCAAAGCATCACGCCTGTTGCTGAAGCGGCCGGTTTGCGGGTGGGGCTGCTGCGCGGCAAAATGAAGGCGGCGGAGCGACGCGCAGTGCTGGCGAACATTGCGAATCACGCGCTGGATATCGTGATCGGAACGCATGCGCTGCTCGAAGAAAATATTTCGTTCGCCAAACTTGGTCTGGTGGTGATTGACGAGCAGCATCGCTTCGGCGTGGAACAGAGATCGGCGCTGCGTTCGAAGGGAGTGCGGCCGCACCTGCTGCTCATGACGGCGACGCCGATTCCGCGCACCATGCGCCTCGCGCATATGGGCGATCTCGAGGAATCGGTGCTGCGCGAACTGCCCGGCGGCAACCGGCAGGTAACCACCGTGCGGCGCGGCGAACTCGAACGGGATAAAATTTACGAATTCCTGATCGAGCACGCGCAGCGCGGCGAACGGGCGTTCATCGTCTGTCCGCTGATCGAAGAATCGGAGAAGCTCGCGACCGAAGCCGCGGTGGATTATCACGCTCGCATGGCTCGGGGAGCGCTCCGGGCGGTTGCGGTGGGGCTGCTGCACGGGCGGATGAGTTCGGACGACAAGCAATCCGCGCTGGATAAATTCCGCGGCGGCGCAACTCCGGTTTTGGTGACGACGTCGGTGGTCGAAGTCGGCGTGGACGTGCCCGACGCTTCGATCATGCTGGTCGAAAACGCCGAGCGCTTCGGACTCGCGGCGCTCCATCAGCTGCGCGGCCGCATCGGACGTAAGGGACAGAAGGCGTGGTTCATTCTGCTGCCCGCGCCGCAAGTCACGCCCGAAGCCGAGGCCCGTCTGAATGCGCTGATCGAGACCAACGACGGATTTGAGATTGCCCGCCGCGATCTGGAGCTGCGCGGGGCGGGAGAATTTTTCGGCACGCGGCAGAGCGGAGAGTACGAACTGCGTTACAGCAATCCCGTCCGCGACGAACCGCTGCTGCTGGCCGCGCGCGCGAGCGCTTTCGATCTGATCGAGAATGATCCCACGCTGGCGAACCATCCCGGTTTGCGCGCGCGTTTTGAGCAAAAGCATCTTCACAAGCTCGGCCTCATGGCCGGCGGGTGATCCCGTCCGGCTTGCATTTCCGGACGAGGACATTATATTAGAATCATGCCGAAAACGGTCGCCATCGCCAATCAAAAAGGCGGCGTGGGAAAAACCACCACCGCCATTCATCTCGGAGTCGGTCTGGCGCTCGAAGGGTATCGTGCGCTGCTGGTGGACATGGACCCGCAGCACAACGCCACGGCCGGGCTGGGGCTGCCGGTCAGCGACAACCAGCCGGGAACCTACGACCTGCTCATCAACGACCTGCCGGTGCGCGAAGCGATCCGCAAGACCGCGTTCGAACGGCTGGACATCATCACGTCCGACGAACGGCTGCACGGATCGGAGATCGTGATGGTGTCCAAGATCGCCCGCGAACACGTGCTGGTGCAGGCGCTGCAGCCGCTCAACGACGACTACGCGTTTGTGCTCACGGACTGCCCGCCATCGCTGGGACTGCTGACTCTGAACGCGCTCACCGCCGCGTCGTCGGTGCTCGTTCCCATGCAGTGCGAATACTTCGCGCTGGAGGGGCTGGCGCATCTCATGAAAACCGTCAAGCTCGTGCAGCGGCATCTCAACACGCGCCTGCAGATCGAAGGCGTCGTGCTCACCATGTACGATGGGCGGCTGAATCTGTCGCGGCAGGTCGCCGAAGAAATCGCGCAGGTCTTCGGCGAGCGGGTGTATAAAACGGCGATTTCGCGCAATGTCCGTCTGTCCGAAGCGCCCAGCTACGGCCAGCCGGTATACAGCTACGATCCTACGTCGCGCGGTGCGCAGAACTATCGCGATTTCACCCGCGAGTTCCTCGCCGCGCAAGGACTTCCCGTCGAAGGGGCAGCGGCATGACAACTCGCAAAGGACTCGGCAAGGGACTGGCGGCGCTCATCAGTGAAGCGGATGCGCCGGTGGAAACTGGGTTGTCGGTCAGTCAAATCGCGCTCGATCGGATTGATCCGAATCCGTTTCAGCCGCGTCAGGTGTTTGACGAGGACTCCATCGAGGAACTCAAACGCTCCATTCAGGCGCAGGGGCTGCTGCAGCCGGTGCTGGTGCGGCAGACGGGTGAACGCTATCAACTGATCGTCGGCGAACGACGCTGGCGGGCGGCGCGCGCGGCTGGGCTTCAGCAGATTCCCGCGCTGGTGCGGGAATCGGCCTCCGATGAGGAGATGCTGGAACTGGCATTGCTCGAAAACGTGCAGCGCAAAGACCTGAACCTGATCGAACTCGCGCAGGCGATTCAGGCGCTGCAAACAAAATGTTCGCTGACGCAGGATCAGGTTGCGCAGAAGCTCGGCGTCAGCCGCACGCAGGTGGCGAATATTCTCAGACTGCTCAAGCTGCCGAAGGAGATTCAAGGCGCGCTGGCCGAGGGCAATCTGACGATGGGGCATGCCCGCGCGTTGCTCTCCGTGGATGATCCGCGCCACCGATTCAAGCTCTTTCAGTCCTTTTTGGCCGAGGCGCGCCCCACCGTGCGCGAGGCCGAAGCCTTGACCCGTCGCGGCGGTGCGGAGGGTGCGCTCGCGGCGCGGGATCGTCAGCAGCAGGCGGAGATCAAACGGATCGAGGAACGACTTCGGCGGGCGCTGGCCACGCGGGTGCGGATCAAACCCAAAGGTCATGGCGGAGTTCTGGAAATACAATTCTTTACGCATGAAGACCTGGGACGAATTCTGGAGATAATCGAATCGTGAAGCGCGGCCGTCCCGACCGTAGGAATGCGCCGGAGAGACGCGAGGACACGTTCCGGCCGCGTCGCCCGCACACCGAAAACACGCCCGGCAGGTCTCCCGGGCTGTTTCTATTATATGGAAGACGGCCGATTGTTGAAGCGCTTCGGCTGAATTTGGTGCAAAGTCTTGAGATTTCACGGGGCGCACATGGCCGGTCGGTGACTGCCATCCGTGAGGAGGCGGAGCGGAAGCGAATCCCAATCACGGTCTTGGACCAAATCGAGGATGAGGAAGGGGC
>JAQTRJ010000119.1 GCA_028711875.1 bacterium
ATGCTGGTCGTTCATCTCAATTGGCGCTGGATCAAGCGGCTCACGGACGAAGCGGTCTCGAAGACATAAGTGTAGGGGCGCAAGGCGTTGCGCCCACCTATAAGACAACAACGAAACAAGACAACCTTTCGATAGGACACGTTTCATGCGAACTTTCATCGCAACAATTCTGATCTGCGCCGCAAGCGCGCTGGCGCTGGCGCAGTCATCCGGCACGCTCGGCGAGCGGCCCGGCGCGTTTTCCGCGCGCAGTTTAGGTCTCGGCCACGCATTTCTCACCGATCAAACCGGCCCGGCCGCGTTGCTCGGCAATCCGGCCACAATGGCCGCGCAAACCGAGCGCTGGACGGTGGATCTTTCCGGCGATATTTCCCGTGTCAAAGAGACGCGGAAGTATCCCGTCTACGACTCGTTCGACGGCGTGCTCATCTACAACAACTACGCCGTCAACGATCATCTCTACTCCAAGCTCGACGGCGGCGTATGCTACCGGGTGCCGACGACGGCTGTGCAATCGCTGGTGCTGTCGGCGGCCAGCTACTCGACCTACCGCTTCGATTACCGCTATCACGAGGAAGTGCGTGATCGCTATTCTTCGGGCGGCATTCAGGACCGGCGACTGGGCGATAACCGGATTGACGTGGACGGCGATCTGCGCTCGATCTCGCTCGGCGCGGCGACGCGGACGCACGGCCCGCTGGCCGTCGGTTTCAGCGTGAACGTGCTGACCGGATCGTGGGACTACACGCGCGGCGTCTATTACGCGAACGAAGACTCCACCAACCACGTGGACAACATCGCGTACGAACCGGACGGCACGCTGGCCGAGCTCACACTCGGCGCGACCTGGGAACTGAATCCGCGTGTTACGTTCGGCGCGCGCGCGCTGATGCCGGCGGGCGATTTTAAATTCAAGCAGGACGTGCAGCGGGATGACTATATCGAGCACGTGGAATCGGGCGTGGTCGCGTCCGGCAGCGTCACCACGACCTACCCCAACCATTATGGAGCGGGCGTGTGGTATCGTCCGCAGAGCGAATTCCGGCCGATCCTGATGCTGGAAGGCGAGCTTCACACCTACGCGGACGTCAGCGACGCTTACGACAATACCTTTGAGATTCGCGCCGGAGCCGAACAGGAAGTGGTGGCGGGAACGCCCGTGCGATTGGGCTTCGTCTACGCCGACGCGCCGGACGACGAGAACCGCGCCACGACGTTGTTCACGGCGGGGATTGGTTTCCGTCTGCAGAAGCTTGCGGGCGATTTCGCGATGGAAGTGGGTAAGATCAACACGACCTCTCCCGATCTATTCCCGCAGAGTCTCTACGGAGCGGCCGACCGCACCGACAACGACAAGGTGGAAACCGCGCTGTTCCGCGGCATGATGACGCTACGCTACGCGCTGTAGGAAAGGACGAAGGCGGACGAATGAAGAAGACCATTTTCCTGCTGATCCTGAGTTTGTTCATAGCAGTCGGCGCAAGCGCCGCCGACACGTGGTCGCTGATCGTCGTCTATTCCAACGACGTGCACGGCGGCGTGGATTCCTCGAAGGCGGTGTTCATGAATCCCGAAATGCCGCCCGATCTCGGCGGCGGCGCTTCGGCGGCGGTCATGATTCGTCAGATGCGCGACTACGCCAAGCGCACCGGCAAGGGATTTTTGCTGCTCGACACGGGCGATATTTTTCAGGGCACGCTGGTCGGCACGAACACGCGCGGTGAAGCGGTGATGCGCTTCATGAACGAGGTCGGCTATGACGCGTGGGTGATCGGCAATCACGAGTTTGATCTCGGCCGCGACGCCTGCGAAGCGCTGATGAAGCAAGCCGATTTTCCGACGCTTTCGGCCAATATCTACGACTCCACCGCCGCCGGAATCGAGCACTTCGCTCAGCCCTATCTGCTGAAGGATTATGGCGCGCTGAAAATCGGCGTGGTCGGCATCACCACCTCGGGCACGACGCGCGCCGCGTTTGAAGAGAACGTGCGCCAGCTCTATTTCGCGCCCGAAACGACCACGCTGGCCGCCTATCGCGACACGGTGCGCGCGCTCGGCGCGGACGTGGTCATCGCCGCCTGTCATCTCGGACTGCCCTACGACCGCTGGGAAGCGTGGGACGATCTGGAAAAGCGCGAGCAGGAAGGCTGGACATCCGATTACGCGCGCAACGCGTTTGAACTCGCGCGCCGCGTGAACGGAATTGACGTTCTGTTCGCGGGCGATATTCACGTCGGCTATCAGGAACCGTGGGTGGACCCGGTCACGCACACGCCGTGTTTTCAGGGCTACGGCCGCGGCACGAATCTGCTCGCCGTGGAATTCGAGTTCGATCTGGCGACGAAAAAACTGATCGGCTGGAAGCCGTTTGCCGATGACGGAACGCTGATCACGCTGTTCACCGAGCGCTTTCCTCGCGACCGCGACGCCGCCGAGACCATAGACACGGTCGTCGAGCGCGTGGAGCAGGGCTTCGCCGCGAAAATCGGCGAAGCGACCGCGCCGATCCTGCGCAGCGGCGAAGGCGAAACTCCGCTCGGCAATCTCGTCACCGACGCTATGCGCTGGAAACTGAGCGGCGATCTGGCCATGACCAACAAGGGCGGCATTCGCACCGATTTGCCGGCCGGAGTCCTCACGGCGCGCGACGTGTTCAATGTGCTGCCCTTCGACAACACGCTGGGCGCGGTGAGCGTGAGCGGCGCGTTCTTCAAGGATCTGCTCGAAGAGAAAGTGGCCTATGGCGGCAGCGGATTGGACGTGAGCGGAGCCGTCGTGCTGGTGGATCGCTCGAAGCCGCTCGGCGAACGGATCGTGAAACTCGAGATCAGCGGCAAGCCCTACGATCCCGAAGCGACCTATCGGCTCGTGACCACCGATTACCTGCTCGAAGGCAATTCGGGAATGGAGAAACTGGCGGCGCTGCGCAGCGAAGCGGCGGTGGAATCGGGCACGTACATGCGCGACGCTGTGATCGAGTACATCCAGTCCCATTCACCCATTGAGCCTAAGCTTGACGGACGGTGGGTGGTGCAGGGCCAGCCATAGCCCCAGATGAGCGAACGCGACTGGGACGCTCTGTGGGATGACGAACAGATCGCCGGGCTGCGTCAGGGGATCGAGACGGCGCTCGTCAAGATTCGGCTGCGCCATGATCTGCTGCGCTGGTGGCCGGTTCGGGGATGGGTGGAGAGCGCAGCGAAAAAAACCGCCGCGCGACTGACGCCCAAAATGATGAGCGAGTTCGGCGTGCGGGCGCTGACGCGAACCGATATCATCCATTACGTGGCGGAAACAATCGGCGCGCAGAGCTATCTCGAGATCGGCGTCAGCGATCCAAGCGACAATTTCGACCGCGTACAGATCGCGCATAAAGACGGCGTGGATCCGGCCGGCCGCTGCAACTTTCCGGTTCCGTCCGACGAATTTTTTGCGCACAACGCTCGCGTCTACGATCTGATCTTCATTGACGGCCTGCATCTGGCCGAGCAGGTGCTGCGCGATGTCGAGAACTCGCTGCGATATCTTTCTCCGCGGGGCGTCATCCTGCTCCACGACTGCAATCCGGTCGAGGAAGCGCAGCAGATCGAGACGTACGACGGAAAGTCGCTGTGGTGCGGGACGGTGTGGACGGCGATCTCTGTGCTGCGGATGACGCGCGCGGAGTTGTGGATGGGCACCGTCAACGCGGATCACGGCGTGGGCGTTATCACGCGCGGCGAACAAACGCTGTTTCCGCGGAGTGACAGACAGGAATTGAATTACGCGTTTCTCGACCGGCATCGCCGCGAATTGCTCCATCTGCTTTCGTGGCGGGAATTCCGCTCCAAATTCACTGCGCATATATCAAGTGACTGACGAAGCTGCAACAACACACAATAAACGTAAAGGAGGGCGAGCCATGTCTCGCAAGTGGCTAACTGGGTTGGTGTTCGCACTGAGTGTCGTTCTGGCGGCCGGAGCGTCGGCGCAAGTCGTCATCAACGAGCTTTTGTATGACACGATCGGCGACGATGATCCCAATCTGCTCTATGTCGAGCTCTGGGGTCCTGCGGGAACGGATCTCACAGGCTGGAGTCTGATCGGCATCAACGGCAACGGCGGCACGGTCTATCGCACCGTCACCCTGAGCGGCTCGATTCCGCAAGACGGCTATTACGTGGTCGGCAATACGGCGTCGGTGCCGAACGTGGATTATGTCTGCGGCGGCGCGATGGGCGCCGGGATTGATTGGCAGAACGCCGGGTCGTCGTCCGGCGAAGACTGCGACGGGGTTGACCTGATGAGCGGCGCGACGCTGGTGGATCACCTCTGCTACGGCACGTGCGGCTCTGGTCACGTGAGCACAGGCGAGGGCGGTGAAAACGCGCCCGATCCGTATCCAACCGGCGGCATAAACTACGCGCTCGCCCGGATCCCCGATCATCAGGACACCGGCAACAACGGAACCGACTGGTCTTCGACGGATCAGCAGACGCCGGGCGCGCCCAACAGCGGCGAACCGTGCGATCCGCAGTACGTGACGCTGCTCGATATCCGTGAAAACGACGGCAACGGCGTATCCGTCTTGAACGGAACGTTCGTGGTCGTGCGCGGCGTCGTCAACGTGAACAACTACACGCTGGACAGCCTCACCGAGAGCAGCTTCTACATTCAGGATGACGACGCGGGCTGCAACGTCTTCCGCGGCACGGTTCCCGCCGGAATCACCGAGAAAGACTGCGTGGAAGTGTCCGGGTGGGTTTCGCAGTACAACGGCTTGACCGAACTGGTGTCGTCGGGCAGCGGCAACTGTGTCTTCTCGGTGGACGTGGTGGCCGCGGTGGATACAGTCATGCCGACGCTCATCAACGGCGCGACCTTCTTCGAACAATTTGAAGGCATGCTCGTGCGCATGAACAACGTCAGCATCATTGACGGCACATGGCCGGGCCAAGGTCAGTGGGCGAACCTGACGATCACTGACGGCAACGGCACGATCACGCTGCGGATTGACGAAGATACCAACGTGGACGGCTCGCCCGCGCCCCCCGCCACCTTCGACGTGATGGGAATTATCACTCAGTTCGACAACAGCTCGCCTTATACCACGGGCTATCAGATCACTCCGCGCTATGCGACGGACGTTATCCGCGGCACCGCCGCCGAAGACCCGGCCGGCGCGCCCGTAGCGGGCGAGTTCCGGCTCGTGGACGTCTATCCCAATCCGTTCAACAGCACGGCGCGGATCCGTTTCGAAGTCGGCTCGGCGCGCGAGCTGACGGTGACAATCTCCGACGTGCTCGGCCGCGAACTGCTGCGCGAAAACCTGACCGGTCTGACGCCCGGCGCGCACGATTTCTCGTGGACGCCGAATGCGGCCACCGGCGTGTATCTGCTGCGGATGAGCGGCGGCGGCACCGTCCAGACCGCCAAGCTGCTCTATCTCCGATAACGAACCGAACGATTCGGACAAAGCAAGGGCGATCCCAGTTGGGATCGCCCTTTTCGATGCGCGCGGGAGGCGTTGCGCGCACCTCGGACGTTGCCGATATCCGCCTTGATATGTTCTCTTATTGAACTCCTCCGCACCAGAGCAGGTTCCGGAGGCGAGGCTATTGCAGCTCCGTGAAAAAACGCTCGAATCGCGGCCGGAAATAACGATCACGGTCAAGGGAAATCGCGACGGCGGTAGCCTCGCCGATCAGAAGGTCGCGCGAAACGAATCCGAAATAGCGCGAATCCGCGCTGTTGTCGCGGTTATCCCCCATCATAAAATAGTGACCTTCGGGAACTTGAACCGGACCGAAATTTTTTCGCGAGGGAATGCCCGACATGAATTGCACGGTGTGTTCGCGCGGCAACGATTCGGTCCAGCGCGCCGTGCCGTGCGCCGACGAAATCGGGGCATACGATACGATTTCTCCGTTGATCGTCAGCCGGTTGTTGCGCAGCGTCATGACGTCGCCCGGCAGACCGACCACCCGTTTGACCAATCGAATGCCGTCCTCCGGCGAACGAAAGACCACGATGTCGCCGCGCGCAGGCGAACTCCACTCCGCGATGTGCCGCAGCATAAACGGAATTTTCAGATCGTAGGCCAATTTGTTGACGAAAATGCGATCGCCTTCGACGATGGTGGGATTCATCGAACCGGTGGGAACGTCCATCCAATCCGCGATCGAAGAACGAAGCGGCAGAACAATGGCGAGCGCGATCAGAAGCGGCTTCACCCATTCCCGCCACAGCCACCGTGCACTTTTTTCCATCCATTTGCCCGGCATAGGGACTCCGAATAGGGTCACGATATACCCTTGAGACAAGCGAAAGCCCCGAAAGGTTCCAGCCATTTGCGCGGTCGGATCGCGTGGCGGCAACACGATTCGGGAAGTCCGCTCCGATAGATAAAAATCGTGCGCCCGCTGATTTTCGTTCGTGCCTCGGCGAGCGCATTCTTCCTCCGGTTCGGAATGCTTTCCTGAAACAACGGCCGACTCCCGCTGCGGAGCCGGTTGTTGCGTAAAAAAAGGCCGCCCTTCGAATCCGGGCGGCCTTTTTTCCGAACCGTACGCCCCCGACGTTTATTCGCTCTCTTCGCTCAGCACCACCCGCAGCCGCTGCAACAGCTCCTCGGCCTCCTCGGCCCGCCCCTGGGCGTTGCGGATGTCCGCGAGGTCCTTGAGCAGCGCGGCG
>JAQTRJ010000120.1 GCA_028711875.1 bacterium
TGTGCTTGACAATTGCACCTATGTTCAGTATATTGGCGTTGCGAATTCACTTGACTAATCCAACAACAAAGGCCACTCATGAACAAGCAGATGATTGAAGCGCAGTGGGGATATTTGCGCATGGTGCTGGGCAACGCCCGCAAGCAGGTGGAATTGATCCCCGAGGACAAACTAAATTTCCGGCCGGTTCCGCCGGTGCGGACGGCCAGCGAATTGTGCGTGCATATGTTCACCTACCTGACGGAGAGCACAGAAACCGTACTGACGGGCAAGAACACGCAGCGCGACGAGATGAAATTCTCGAAGAAGGCCGACCTGCTGAAGTGGATTGACGGGCAGATCGAGAAGGGCTATGCCAATCTGGCGAAGATCACCGACGCGCAGCTCGCGGCCAAGATTGACGCGTGGGGGCAACCGTTCGAGGGGTGGAAGATGGTGGGCTTTGTGTTCGACGAGGTGCTCCATCATCGCGGACAGCTCACGGTCTATCTGCGGCTGATGGGCGTGCAGCCCGCATTCATCTACGATTTCGAGTGAGACCCCCCTTTGTCCCCCCGTGAACGGAGGGAGATGAGATAACAAGGGCACGGCGAACAGCGCCGTGCCCTTGTTCATTTCCTATCAAGCGCTTTTCCTTTTATTCGGGGAATGTGAGGTCACGCATTGCCGAAAATTCGAAAAAATTTGCGTTCTCGGCTCAGTTCGTGACTTGCTCTCGGACTCCCTGTGTCATGGATTTCGGACGATCTATCAACCGCAGGATCCAACGTACCAAGTTGTAAACGATACCCAAGCACACTGCATAGAAAAGTCCTGTCCACGGTTCACCCAAAAATGTCCAATTCACCCGGAAGGAAGTCATGAGCAGCCAAAACACGGCAAAGACATACGTGAAAAACAGCGCATCGCGATCCGTTTTCAGATCATGGAAAGAAAGTTGTTTCGCCGCTTTTCGGCGAATCCTTGCCGTCATGAACATGGCGAATGCAAGTGCAGCAATCGAGAAAACAATGATGCGAAGCCAGTCCATTGTTGTCTCCTTTATAGAAGATGTTTCCTTTATGCCCGATGGGTGGATCAACTTTAATGGACACAGTTTTCGGTTGCACCCGTTTCTTATCGGGGAGCAAATATAGGCGAAGTCACAGCCTTTCCTTCACCCAATTTTCGAGACCGCCGGAGAGTACGAGTTCTTGCGCGGCCGCGCCGAGCGGAGCGACGGTGTAGCGCTTTCCGTCCGTTTCGAGCAGCGAGCGGCGAAAGTCGAGTCTGGCTTTGATTCCCGTGCGAACCGTGAGTTTTTCTATGCCGAATTTCTCCTTCAAGGCGCGCGTCAGTTCGGGGACTTCGATCACGACAAAGCCGTTGTTGATCGCGTTGCGCTTGTAAGTCTCGCTGAACGAACCGGCGAGCACGAGCGGAATGCCGAAATGCTTCAGCGCGGTGGCGGCTTGTTCACGCGAACTGCCGCTGCCGAAGTTGAAGCCGCCGACGACGATGTCGCCCGCCCGCGCAATCGTGCGAAACTCGGGATCGTAGTTCTCCATCACGACCGCGGCTTGCTCGGCGGCGGTCATGTCGTCTTTGTATGTATATTTGCCGGGATAGATGCCGTCGGTGTTGAGATTGTCCTGATGGCAGAAGACCAACTCGCCTTCGATCACCTCGGGAAATCCGGCGACGATGCGTGTTTCGCCGCTCGCCGGAGCGGGAGTGCGACGGGCAAGCACTCGGCCTTGCGGAGGCGAGACGGACTCGTTTTCCATGCGCGGCATATCAATGTAACCCGAGATCGCCGACGCCGCCACGACCGCGGGCGATCCGAGATAGGCCTGCGCGCTGCGCGATCCCATGCGGCCTTTGAAATTGCGGTTGGTCGCGGAAATGCCGATCTCATTGTCTTCGAGCACGCCCTCGCCGAGTCCAATGCACGCGCCGCAGCCGGGCGGAAGCACGATCGCGCCCGCGTCCACCAGAATTTTCCAGTCGCCGCGCCGCTCGCTTTCCGCCTGCGCTTCGCTGGACGCCGCCGCCAGATAGAATTTCACGCCGGGTGCGATTCTCTTGTTGCGAAGAACGGCCGCCGCTTCGGCCAGATCATCCACGCGAGCGTTGACGCACGAGAGCAGATAGGCTTTGTGCACAGGAACTTTTTTCTCACGCAGCACGGCTACGGATTCCATTTTCTTCACCGTGTCGGGGCCGGACACGTGCGGCGAAACGGTGGCGAGATCGAGTTCCAGTTCAATAGCGTACTGTGCGTTCGCGTCGGGGGCGAGTGGTTTCGTTTCGAGAGAGCGAATACGTTCGGCGTTCATGCGCGGGTGAATGCACTTCACGGAATCGCTGTCGGATGGCACGCCGCAGAGACCGCGCTCGGCGACGGCTTCCGCGCGCGCGCGCAGCCAGTCGAGCGTGACGCGGTCGCACGGAAAAACTCCGGCCAGCGCGCCCCATTCGGTGGTCATGTTGGCGATGGTGAGACGCTCGCTGATCGAGAGCGTGGCCACGCCGTCGCCCGCAAACTCGATGGCGTGATTGAGAACTTCGTCTTTATTGAAGAGACCGCAGAGCGCGATGATGACGTCTTTTCCTGAGACTCCCGCGCGGAGTTTTCCCTTCAGCACAACCTTCGCGATGGGCGGGACCTGCCACCACGTGCGCGACGTTGCCCAGATCGCCGCCGCGTCGGTGCGGACGATGGGCGTGCCGAGGCAGCCGATGCCGCCGTACATGTTGGAGTGGCTGTCGGACGCGACCATCATTTCGCCGGGCCACGCGTAGCCTTCCTCGATCATGATCTGATGGCCGATGCCGCGACCGGCCGGATAGAAATCCACGCCGTGCTCGCGCGCGAACGCTTCGATCTTGGCGTATTTGGCGAGATTTTCCGGCGTGCGGTTCTGCACGTCATGATCGAGCGCGAACACCGGCTGACGCGAATCGGCCATTTTTTTCGCGCCGATGCTCTTGAATTTCGAGATCACCGCGCCCGTGTTGTCATGGGTCATGACGTGGGCGGGGCGGATGGAGAGGTAATCTCCGGCGCGGACGACGTGGCTGGATTCCAGCCCGACCGCGAACCGCTGGGCGATTTTTTCGATGAGAGATTGAGACATGGGAGTTGAAAAGCTGAAATCTGAAAGCGGAAAGCGGAATTTTTGGGCGGTAACCATGCAATTACTTCATTTCGTATTAGCTTGCTCTGCCATGTATCGAGTGAGTACACCCCGCAGATCGCGCCATATGCACAATATCGCTGAATATTCTTGACACAACATTTCCAAATAGTTAAGATATGATCTGAAGAAAACTGGAAGATTGGCTGTTGGAATTATTTGACTAACTAAATCAGCAACCCCCTCCCGTAGTTCTCTCTCTCTGATTGTCCAATAGCTCATTTCTCTTTCAGTTATTGAAACTAAGTCGTCGATAGAGGGTCTTTTATCATGAGAGAAAGAAATTGCACCTATTGAAATAAGCATGCTCATCCTATCGATGACTTTGGCTACTGCTTTTCTATACTTGGGTTGCTCGCGCTCTATTAGATTTTTGTCCCTTCTCATTGCCGCTTCTAGTGTCTCTGCAAGTTCTTGGCGAACTTTAGCCTTATTCTCTGGATTTCTGAATCTCTTCTCAATATGCTCGAATTTCGTTTCAGCTTCATGAACAGTCTCTGTTAGCTTGTGAGAAGAACTCGCAATCCTCTTCCTTGCCTTCACTGCATTCTTGGTATTCAGTAGAATCTCATTGGCAATTTTCTGAATTTCACTTACGAGCGCAAGTAATTCCTGTTTTCTCTTTTTCTGGACCCTTGATACGTGCTTATTCAGCAATGTTTCTTCTTGCCTACTTGAAGCTCTTGGACGCTTTTCCAAACTCTTATGCCAATATTGAACTTCTTCTGCAAGATGGAGCTTCACAAGTTGCTCGAATTGCAAGATGTCATTGTACTCTCTGTAGAACCCCCCCATTTTCCCCACAGCGGATTTGAATGAGCGAACCTTACGTAGTTGCGTCTTGTTTACTCTCTCCATAGGTACGTCTGAATTACGAAAATAAAGCATCATATGCACATTTGAAGGATTTGCCTTGTACCGGTTATAAGCCCGCATGAATTCTTCATGAGTGCCAGATTCATCTCTAGCTGTCGGAGTGCCAAAACGTGACCACATGATGCCAATGAATATCTCATATTCGTCACCAATTTGAGTATTGATCACATCTTGCGGATCGCTTCCAAAGCCAGGCCGAACATGGGTGTCCGAACACACAAGCTCTAAGCGGAGTTTGAGAATCCTGCTTAAAAGCACATTCATCTCTTGGATGATTCTCTTAAGACAATTCCGTTCTTCACTTACATCACACGGTGATGCAACAAAAATCCTGACGATATGTTCCTTAGATATCATCTCAACAGCCAAATGTTCTGCATTTGCTTGTGAATCAATGTCCTTAGAATGGCCGATAAGTTGTACGTTTTTTCAAATCTACATCGGTGGCGTGAAATCTGAACAAAATATTTCACTCTCCGATGTCTTCGTTCCAGAGTTCGGGATGGGAGCGGATGAAGTCGGACATGAGGCGGATGCAGTCGGGATCATCGAGGACGGTGACGGACACTCCGCGCGAGCGCAGCAGCTCTTCCTCGCCCATGAAACTGCGGTTTTCGCCGATGACGACGCGGGGAATGCCGTAGAGTAGGATCGCGCCGCTGCACATCGCGCAGGGCGAGAGCGTGGTGTAGAGCGTGCATTCGCGATAGATTTTCGCGGGCAAACGGCCGGCGTTTTCCAGCGCGTCCATCTCGCCGTGAAGGATCGCGCTCCCCTTCTGTACGCGACGATTGTGACCACGGCCGATGATCTTGCCGTCATGCACGATCACCGAGCCGATGGGGATGCCGCCTCCGGCAAGACCAAGTTTGGCTTCGGCGAGGGCGGCGTGAAGGAAGTTGTCCATAGGTTGTGTTGCGTTTATTGTGACCCCCCTTTGTCCCCCCGCAAGCAGGGGGAGACCGGATTCCTTACGCCATGGCGCGGAGGCGGGCGATGCGGTCCTCCATCGGCGGATGCGTGCTCATCAGCGCGGACGCGTTCCACTTGTAGCGATGCAGGGGATTGGCGATGTAGAGATGCTGCGTGCCGCGATTCGCTCCGGGCAGCGGATCGGCGATCAGGTGATGATCTATTTTCTCGAGCGCGCTGGCCATGGCGAGCGGATTGCGCGTGAGCTCGACTGCGCCCGCGTCGGCCATGTATTCGCGCTTGCGGGAAATCGCCATCTGCAAGAGCGAGGCGAAGAGCGGAGCGAGAATCGCGAGCGCGAGCGCGAGGATCGCAAAGAGCGCGTTGCCGCCTCCTCCGCCGCCGCGACCGCGCCGTCCGCCGAACAGAAAGCGCCCGCGCAACATGCCATCCGCGAGCAGCACCACCGCGCCGACCAGCGCCGCCGCGAGCATCATATAGCGAATGTCGAACGTGCGAATGTGGCTCATTTCGTGACCGACCACGCCCTGCAATTCCTCGCGATTCAGCTTTTTCACGAGTCCCGAAGTCACGGCAATCGCGGCGTGAGCGGGATCGCGGCCGGTGGCAAACGCGTTCAGCGCGTCGGTGTCTATCACGTACACTTCGGGCATGGGCAGCCCGGCGGCGATGCGCATCTCGTCCACCACGTTGATGACCACCTGATCGAGCGCGGGATCGGCCTTGCGCGCGCCACTGAAAGAGAGAATCGTTTTCGCGCCGTCGAAATACGCGACCAGCCCGACGATGAGCGCGATCACGATGCCCGCCAGAACACCCAGTTCAATCGAGCCGATGTACAGCCCGAAGCCCGCGCCGAGCAGAGCCAAGATCGCGCCGAGCAAGATCAAGAGCACGACGGACTTGTTTTTGTTGGCGGCGATCTCGGCGAGGAAATCGCGTCGAGATTTCGCCGCCGGAGTGGAAAGGGCGTTGCTCATCGCGCTCAGCGGAGGTTCACCTTGACCGGCTCCTTGTCTTCCTCAGGAACCGGATAGTATTCTTCGCGCTGGAACTGGAACATCCCGGCGATGATGTTCGAGGGGAACATCTCGGTCTTGTTGTTCATGCGCATGACCGAATCGTTGTAGTACTGCCGCGCGAAGGCGATCTTGTTCTCGGTGGAGGTCAGCTCTTCCTGCAGCTTGCCGACGTTTTCGTTGGCTTTCAGATTGGGATAGTTCTCCATCACCGCGAACAGCGATTTGAGCGCGCCGGTCAGCATGTTTTCCGCTTCGCCCGTGGCCTTGACTCCCTGCGCGCCGATCGCCATCGCGCGCGCCTCGATGACCTTAGTGAGCGTTTCCTGCTCGTAGCTCATGTAGTCTTTGACGACTTCCACGAGATTGGGAATGAGGTCGCGCCGCCGCTTGAGTTGCACGTCAATCTGCGCCCAGGCGTTGCGGACCTGATTTCGCATTCCCACCAGCCCGTTGTAGATGCCCACGATCCACATGACGAGAATCGCGAGAATCACCAGAATGATAATCAAACCGGCCATGTTCCTACCTCCCAATCGAGTTGCCGCATCGCGCGGATGGGGATTTGAAAGATGAGATCGAAATAATGGGAGAAAGTTGCGCGCGTCTATGTGTCAGATAATAAATAATTTACACGAAGAGCAGCATCTCTTCAACTTCT
>JAQTRJ010000121.1 GCA_028711875.1 bacterium
GCGTCCTATCCGTTCTCCAAATACAATCGAGTCGAGCTCAACGTCGGCGGCTACGCGGTGGATCGGGCACGCTGGGTAGACTACGACGAGGCGAATAATCTGATCGAGGATTACCGAGCCAAAGCCCGGCGGCGGGTGCTTCTGCCGGAACTCGCGTACATTCATGACACGGTTTTGTGGGGCAGCACCGGCCCGATCAACGGATCGCGTTATCGGTTCTCCTACGCCTACAGTCCGGACATCGGACAGAATGGACTGGTCAACAGGCCCTATGCCGAATTCTACACGCTCAAGGGAGACATCCGCTCCTATTTCCGTCTCGGCAACGACTATTCATGGGCGTCGCGGGTGACCGGGGGCATCTCCGACGGGCCAGATCCGCAGAATTTCTTTTTAGGCGGAGTCAGCAATTGGATCAACCGGCGCTTCGAGAACAATCAGATTCCCGACGCCATTGATGATTTTTATTTTTCGAGTTTCATCGTGCCGTTTCGCGGTGCGGATTATTTCGAGAAGCGCGGCACGGGCAACCGGTTTTTTCTGGTCAATCAGGAATTCCGCTACCCCATGGTGGAGAGTCTGCGCATGCGCTGGCCGCTGCCGCTTTCGATTCGTGACATCCGCGGCGTGCTGTTCACGGACGTGGGCGCGGCGTGGGACGACAATACCTTCAAGCTAACCGCCGAGGACGAGATGGGCAAGCGCAGACTGGCCGACTTGCAAACGGCCTACGGTTTCGGCATGCGCTCGTGGCTCGGCTTTTTCGTGCTGCGTTGGGACGTGGCTTGGGCCACCGACGGCGTATCCACTACCCAACCGCGTTATTATTTCTCGATCGGCGCCGAATACTAATCCTTCCCGATACCTTCCGTGGCAAATTCCACCCATAATTTGGCCGGGAAAGTCGGCCGCCGCACCTTGGAGTTCATGTCGGAACTTGGCCGCTTCACCAAGTTGGTGGGCCGTGTCATCTCCGAAATCGGAGGGATTTTTCAAGATCGCGGGTTGTTTATTCAGGAATGCGTGACGCTGGGGGTGGATAGTCTGCCGCTGGTGCTGATCGTAGGCTTGTTTACCGGCGCGGTGTCGGGTTGGCAGGGGCACTATCAGATGGAGGGCTATCTGCCGTTCGAGTTCATCGGGCCGGGAACGTTCAAGGCGGTCCTGCTCGAACTGGGGCCGGTACTCACGGCCCTGATCATCGCCGGACGGGTATCGGCTTCCATTGCCGCCGAACTGGGCACGATGAAAGTGACGGAACAGATTGACGCGCTGGAGACGATGGCGATTTCCAGCGTACGTTATCTGGCGGTGCCGCGCGTGGCGGCGATGACGGTGATGATGCCGGTACTGACGGCACAGGCGATATTTGTCGCGATGCTGGGCGCGTCGTTCGTCTGCATTGTGCTGTTGGGCATGACCAGCAACCAGTTCTGGGGACTGATTCCCAACTTTTTCAAGCTCTACGATGTGTTTGCGGGTTTATTCAAGTCGCTGTTCTTCGGTCTGGCGGCGTCGCTTCTGGGCTGCTACATCGGCTTCCGCACCGAAGGCGGAGCGGAGGGCGTGGGCATGGCGACGATCACGGCGTTCGTCTGGAGTTGTCTGGCGATTCTGGTCATTGATTTTCTGCTGGCGCTGATGCTGTTTTAGCACTCATGAAGCTATCTCGAAATGGAATCGTGCGCAGAGTTTCGGCCGGGTTACGCGCGGCGCGGTTTTTCCATATCGAACAAGTCGCTCTGTGCTCACCCGGCTCGGCGAGCAGATAACCCCTGAAACCCTTTTCAAGATGATCGAAGTACGCGGCGTCCATCGCTCGTTCAACGGAAAGCACGTTCTGCGCGGCGTGGACATGACCATCGAGACCGGCGAGTCCATCACCATCATCGGACAATCAGGATGCGGGAAGTCGGTCTTGCTCAAGCATCTGGTCGGACTCATGGTGCCGGAATCGGGAACCATCACAGTGGACGGCCGCGACATCACCTCCGCGCGGCGCAAAGAGCTCTATGAAATTCGCATGAAGTTCGGCGTGCTGTTCCAGGGGGCAGCGCTGTTCGACTCCATGACGGTGGAAGAAAACATCTCGCTGGGACTGCGGCAGCATACCGCATTGGGTGATGCGGAAATCGCCAACCGGGTTCGCGAATGTTTGACGTTGGTCAACATGGACGGGACACAGAAACTGAAGCCGGCTGAATTGTCGGGAGGCATGAGAAAACGGGTTGGACTGGCGCGCGCGATCGCCATGCAGCCCTCGTACATTCTCTATGACGAACCGACGACGGGACTCGATCCGATCACAGCCGACTCCATCAACGATTTGATCATCCATTTGAATCAGAAACTGAGCGTAACCACGGTCGTGGTCACACACGATATGGTCTCGGCCTACAAGGTTTCGGATCGAATTGTTATGCTGCATGAGGGACGTATAATCTTCTCCGGCACGCCGGACGAAACCAAAAATGCGAAAACGGATATCGTCCGGCGGTTTGTGAACGGCGAAGCCGATGCCCAGTCCTATGTGATTACCAGCTACTGACCGAGATTTCCCTCGAAAAAAACCCCGCTTTCGGCGGGGTTTTCTCGTTGGATCATTGGGAATTTCAGCGAGTGAGTTCGAATAGTCCGAGGCTGTCCTGAGCCAGAATCCGATCCGGACCGGAGGGCGCGGGGAGCGTGCCGATGGCGGTGATTTGAACGGGGGCCGTCTGGGGCGAGGCGGTAAACAAACCCGCGATCTGATCCCCGACGAAGCCTGCAAACACAAAGTCCTGCCCGGCCAGTCCCGCGGGGAAGGTGCCGGGCGCGATCAGGGTGGGAGCGAAAGCAGCCGGGAAGCTAATGGAATAGAGTTCCTGAACCCCTTCCACTCCCTGTTCCTGAATGATCGTTTGGGAGTCTCCCAGCCAGGCATAGCGGAGGACGGTACCGGGCAGGGTATCCCGCGCGGCGGACTGACGATCCAAGACAACAATGATCCGCCCGAAGCGGTCACCGGGAATCAAGTAGGCAATTTTCAGCCCATCGGGGGCCAGCGACGGCGCTACTCCCTGCGGGGCAAGCCGCAGCCGCGACTCACTGGAAAAGCTGTATTGCCAAAGACCTTCGGAATCGCTGCCGTCCTCCGGCCCTGCGTACAAAAGTCCTTCATTGCCCATCAGGAAGCAGGGATCGGAACCGCGATCCCAGATTTTCTGGTGGCTGGTCGGCGATGACACTGACGCCACATAAATGCCCGCATCCCCTGTACCCGGCACCCCCGGCGAGGAAAAGGCGAATCTCAGACCGTCCGAAGACCATGCGTAGTCGGAACGGGCGACAGGGCCGGTCGGATTGACCTGAACCGCTGTTCCATCGTGCAGCAGGTATAAGCCTGCCGGAGATTCCTCCTGCAGGAACAGGACGCGATCACCGATCGGCGCAGGGATGGGTTTCGAACCGTGCGGCCAGATGCGGGTTAGCGTCCACGGCCGCGCCTGCGGTTCATCGTCATCGCCCTGACAGCCCACCAGAAACAGCGCCGCGATGAGTACAAGAATTATGATCCATCTGTTCACTCGAACGCCTCGGCGAAATGCGCGATCAAAGTGTGGATAACTCTGTTGTGGTGAATAGTGGATGAGGACGGAGAGCGTTTCTCAGAGGCAATCAGCCTCTTTCTTTTCACTCTGAGCCGAGAGCCAAATGTCTCTCGCGATCTATCTAAATAACGAGTAATGTGTTATGGTTTGAAAGAAGTTCAACGCCGGGGAAAGAATGCTCTTGACATTCGAGAGCGTTCCTCCTATCTTAGGTGTGGATTCCCAAAGATTGGACGTGAGTGGTTGAAATGCCCATGAAAGCCGGTCAACCGTTTCTCGGAAACTTCCCCAGCGTCATTGACGACAAGGGCCGGCTCTCCATACCCGCCGATTTTCGCCACGCCATGCCTGCTGAAAGCGAAGGTTTCATCGTTCTAACTCCGGGCAGCGGCAACTTCCTGAACGCATTCCCTCTCAGCCAGTTCAACGCTGTCTGGGAAAAGGCCGACTCGGACGTCCTCGGATTCGCCTCCTCCGACAGCTTGGCCCGCGACACTGCCCTGCTCAGTGAGGCCGTGTCCCGGCAGTTCGATAGTCAGGGGCGAATCACCCTGCCGCAGAACCTGCTCAAGGCGGCGGGAATCGGGCGCGAGATCATCTTCATGGGCCGCTGGAACCACTTTGTCATCTGGGATAGCCGGGCATTCGAAGACTATCGCAAGACCCAGGGGCTGACGCCCGGTGATGCCTGGAAACGCCTCATAGACCAGAATTCGCGAGCCTGACATGGGACTTCACGCCCACATCCGTCAATCCCACCGCCACGTCACCATAGCACTAACCGGCCAATTCCGGTCTGGTGAACTGGATCAAGTCCGCGAAATCGTCGCTCACTTCCGCCGTCGCGGCTGCCGCCGGATCGTGCTGGACGTGAGCCACATGCCAAATATTTCCTCGAGCGTTCGCGCCTCCTTGTCCCGACTGATTCGACGGCCGGTACGGGAAGCCCTTGCCTCGAAGCGCACTTGCGCCATCCGCCCGCAGGCGGATACCCCCGCAGCCCGGCCGCAGACGGGCTGCGGGGACCTCTGTTTTCCGATCGTTCTGCTACCGAGAAGGTAGCAACTTTCCGCGAAAAGTCCAAGTGCCGCGCGCCGGTTTGCGCCTCCCCGATGCACGTACGATTTCCGGCTCGCCCCATCCACAAAACCACCTACGACGACGAACCACACCGATGAGACACCCTCAGCGGAGTTTCATACTCCAGTTCTTGCCGAACCCTCGGTGGCTCTGCTGGTTTGGGATCCCCGCGGCATCTATGTAGACCTGACCGTGGGCGGGGGCGGGCACAGCCGACGGATTGCCGACCGCCTGACCGAAGGGGGACTCCTGATCGGATGCGACCGCGACGCCGACGCCATTGCACACAGCCGCAACTCACTGCCGTCGGGCGTCCGTCTACGGCAGTGTCGGTTTTCCGAAGCCTTGGAAACGGTACAGCCTCTGATCGGCGACGGCGCTTCGGGGGTCTTAATGGACTTGGGGATGTCCTCCTATCAACTGGATCACGCTGAACGCGGCTTCAGCTATTTGGCGGATGGACCGTTGGACTTGAGAATGGATCGAAGCCGGGGGCTGACGGCAGCAGAGCTTCTGGGAACCGCCGAGGAAGCGGATATCGAGCGGATTCTCCGCCGGTACGGCGAAGACCCGCAAGCGCGGCGGATCGCGCGGAGCATCGTCTTCGCGCGGCAACGCCATCCGATTCGCACCACCTGCGAGCTGGCGGAGATCATCCGGCACACGGTTCCGGCCACGCAACATAAGAGTCTGCCCCGCGTGTTTCAAGCGCTGCGGATTGCGGTCAACGGGGAAATGGAGGAACTGGACGCGGGATTGACCTCCGGGTGGAACATGCTGAAGCCCGGCGGCAGACTGGTGGTCATCAGCTATCATTCGCTGGAAGACCGTCCCGTGAAGCAGTTCATGAAGACCCTGGCCACTCCACCCGTCCCGGACTGGGGTAGCCATCCATCCGCGGAGTCCCTGCCCAGAGGCAGATTGTTGACGAAGAAACCTCTGCTGCCGGGTGCACAGGAAATTCAAGAGAATCCGCGCGCGCGCAGCGCCAAGCTTCGCGCCGTGGAACGAATTCGATAGTCATCATGGCTCATCCCGCTCACCCACAGGACTTTCCATTTTTTCGTCCCCGGCATCTGCCCCGCGTTCTGCGCAGGCACGCTCCGGTACTTAAGATTTGTATCGCGCTGCTTCTGTTCGGACTGGTGGCGACCTCGGTCGTCTGGCGGAGACTCTCCTACAATCGTCTGGTCTGGGATACCGGCCGCAATCGAGCCAAGATAGACCTGTTGAATACGGAGATTCTCCATCTCAACGGACAGATCGAATTGGAATCCTCGTATCCGCGCGTGACCAAGTGGGCGGAAAACACGCGCCACTGGGAGGCGATATCCAGCCGGACGCATACGTTCACGATTCCCCAAGCCTCGCTCTCCGAAACGGCGCGAGCCAAAGCCAACGTTCTGCAGATGGTGCACGATGAATAGTTCAAATCGTTTGACCGACCGGGAGCTTCTCCTGGGCCTGCTGTTCGTCGCGGCGCTGGTGGTATTCACCGCGCGACTGATTCAATTGCAGATCGTCCAACATGACGAGTGGCGGCGGGAAGGCATCCGACAATTCAATACCATCACGAATCGCCAGCCGAGCCGGGGCGAGATTCAAGACCGACAGGGAGTGCCACTGGCGGTGACGCTGCCGCTCACCTACGAAGTCGGCTTTCGTCCGACCGGGGGGCTGGACAAAGACGATACCGCGCGCAGACTGTCGGCCTTACTGGGTGTTCCCCGGCGGGAGATCCGTTCGCGCCTCGACAGCCGGCAATTCACCTATCTGGCGCGCAAGGTGGATCACGACGTGAAGATCAAGCTCGAAGCATTGAATCTGAATTGCCTTCAATTTGACGAAGAACCGCGCCGCGCGTATCCCTCGGGTTCTTACGCGGCCGGGCTGCTGGGTTTCACAAAGCGGGAAGGCCACGGCGTGGAAGGGGTCGAA